>NZ_JBIBVN010000010.1:0-249771 GCF_043080425.1 Streptomyces sp. NPDC015032
TGCGTTTCCGACTCTATCAGACTCTTTCGTGTCCGATTCCCGGTCGAAGCGGGGCTGCTTTCCAGTTCTTCGCTTTCGCGTTTCCCTTTCCGGCGAGTCCGACTCTATCAGATCCTTTCGGGCCTGATTCCCAGTCAGCGGGGTTTGCCTTCCCGGCCGTTGGGCCGTTCCGACGGGTGAGACTTTAGCGGAATCCTGGGCCTCGACGCTAATCGGGGTCGCGTTCCTTCGAACGCGGATTCCTCATTTCGCAAATACACACAGAAAGCCCAGCGACAGATGTCGCAGACCGGACGTGGTTGTTGCGGAATGATTGTCCGGGGACCGACCGGGGTCGGCGCTCACGTCGGACAACTCGGAGAACCTTACGGATGTGGGCGTGTCGTGTCAACCTCCGGCCGGACCGGGTTCTGACGGCGGTGGGTTGCCGAAGGTGGTGCGCGGTGCGGAGCCGATCGAGGCTGCCGGGCAGCCGTCAGCCGTTGCCGGTGGCGAGTTCGCGGCTGCGGTCGCGGGCGGCTTCGAGGGCGGCGATGAGGGCGGCTCGTACGCCGTGGTTCTCCAGCTCGCGGATGGCGCTGATGGTGGTGCCGGCCGGGCTGGTGACGGCCTCACGGAGCTTGACCGGGTGTTCGCCGCTGTCGCGGAGCATCACGGCGGCGCCGATGGCGGCCTGGACGATCAGTTCGTGGGCCTGGGCGCGGGGCAGGCCGAGCAGGATGCCCGCGTCGGTCATCGCCTCGACGAGGAAGTAGAAGTACGCGGGGCCCGAGCCGGAGAGGGCGGTTGCCGCGTCCTGCTGGGACTCGGGCACGCGCAGGGTCTTGCCGACGCCGCCGAAGATCGCCTCGGCGGTGGCGAGGTGTCCGGTGGTGGCGTGGCTGCCTGCGGAGATGACGGACATGCCCTCGTCGACGAGGACGGGAGTGTTCGGCATGACGCGTACGACCGGGGTGTCCGCGGCGAGGCGGTCCTCGATGAAGGCGGTCGTGATGCCCGCGGCGGCGCTGATGACCAGGCGGTCGGCGGTGACGTGCTCGGCAAGCTCGTCGAGGAGCCTGCCCATGTCCTGGGGCTTGACCGCGAGGATGAGGATGTCGGCGCGCTTGGCGGCCTCGGCGTTGGTGACGGAGTCGACGCCGTAGCGGCTGTGGAGCTCCTCGGCGCGCTCGGAGCGGCGGGTGGTGACCAGCAGGTTCGCCGGGCGCCAGCCCGCCCGGATCATTCCGCTGAGCAGGGCCTCGCCGATCTTGCCGGTGCCGAGGACTGCAACTGTCTGGGTCATGCGGTTCACCCTCCGGGCGGTGCTCTCGGTTCTCCGTGCGTCGTGCGTCGTGCGTCGTGCGTCGTGCGTCGTGCTGATGGTGCTCGGTGCTCGTGTCCGCCATCCTCGCACCGGGGCCGGTCAGGCGGTACGTCGGCGGAGCGTGGCCGCACCGAGGGCGAGGACGAGGAGTGCACAGCCCGCGACGACCAGGATGTCGCGGATGAAGTCGCCGGTGACGTCGGTGTGGCGGAGGACCTCGTTCATGCCGTCGACCGCGTACGACATGGGCAGGACGTTCGAGAGCGCTTCGAGTACGGGGGCCATCCGGTCGCGTGCGGTGAACAGTCCGCAGAGCAGGAGCTGCGGAAAGATCACGGCCGGCATGAACTGGACGGCCTGGAACTCGGACGCGGCGAAGGCGGAGACGAAGAGGCCCAGCGCCGTGCCGAGCAGCGCGTCGAGCAGGGCGACGAGGAGGAGCAGCCACGGGGAGCCGGTGACGTCCAGGCCGAGTGCCCAGACCGAGAGCGCGGTGGCCAGGAGGGACTGGACGATGGCGACGGCGCCGAAGGCGAGGGCGTAGCCGCCGATCAGGTCGCCCTTGCCGAGCGGCATGGCGAGAAGGCGTTCGAGGGTGCCCGAGGTGCGTTCGCGCAGAGTGGCGATCGAGGTCACCAGGAACATCGTGATCAGCGGGAAGATGCCGAGGAGCGAGGCGCCGATGGCGTCGAAGGTGCGGGGGCCGGCGTCGAACACGTACCGGAGCAGCGTGATCATCACGACCGGGATCAGGAGGAGCAGCGCGATGGTGCGCGGGTCGTGGGTCAGCTGGCGCAGGACGCGCGCGGCGGTGGCGAGGGTGCGGGCCGGGCTCAGGGGTGGTGCGGCGGCCGGGTGGGAGAGGGGGCCGGGCGTCGCGTGCGTGCTCAGGGGGCCGGAGGTCGTGTGCGTGTTCATCGGGCGGTCTCCTGACGGACGGCGGCGTTGTCGACCAGGTGGAGGAACGCCTCTTCGACGGTGGCGGTGCGGGCGGCGGTGCGCAGGGCCTCGGGGGTGTCGTCGGCGAGGATCTCGCCCCCGCGCATGAGGAGCAGGCGGTGGCAGCGCTCGGCCTCGTCCATGACGTGGGAGGAGACGAGGAGTGTGGTGCCGCGGTCGGCCGCGAGGGAGTGGAAGAGGTTCCACAGGTCACGGCGGAGTACCGGGTCCAGGCCGACGGTCGGTTCGTCGAGGACCAGGAGCTCGGGGGTGCCGAGCAGGGCCACGGCGAGGGAGACGCGGGTGAGCTGGCCGCCGGAGAGGGTGCCGGCGAGGGCGTCGGTGTGGCTGATCAGGTCGACCTCGGTGATCGCGTGGGTGACGGCGGCCCGGCGTGCGTCGCGGAGTCGGCGGCCCGGCCGGAGGATCGCCGCGAAGTAGTCGAGGTTCTGCCGGACCGTCAGGTCGGTGTAGACGGACGGTGCCTGGGTGACGTACCCGATCCGCGGGCGGAGAGTGGGGTGGCCCGCGGGGCTGCCGAGCACGTCGAGGGTGCCGGTGACCTTGGCCTGGGTGCCCACGACGGCTCGCATCAGGGTGGATTTGCCGCAGCCGGAGGGGCCCAGGAGTCCGGTGATTCTGCCGGGTTCGACGGTGAAGTCGAGGTCGCGGAGGACGGTGCGGTTGCCTCGTACGACGGTGAGGCCGCGGGCCTCGATGGCAGGACCCGAGGAATTCATCATGCGATGAATTTTTATCCCGGCGCACCCCTCCGTCAAGGGTGTGCGCGTGGCGAGGGGCGCGATCGGACGGGAGCGTTCCACCTCTTTGCGCTTCCGTGACCATCAGCCGGTACCGGATCCGGTCCGGGCATTCAACTTCCGTAAAGGACAATGAATTTCACCGTCCCCCCGGTATCCGCGCATCTCCCAGTCCATGACGTGTCCGTCAGTCGATGGAGGTGCTTCCCGTGCGTCGTTTTCCGAACTACCGCCCGAGCTTCCGGCCCTTTCTGGTTTCACGGGCCGACTTCACCGCTTCGCTCGTCGTCTTCCTGGTCGCCCTGCCGCTGTGCGTGGGGGTGGCCGTCGCCTCCGGAGTACCGGCCGAACTGGGGCTGATCACCGGGATAGTAGGCGGGCTCGTCACGGGCCTGCTCCCGGGCAGCAGCCTGCAGGTCAGCGGGCCCGCCGCCGGACTGACCGTGCTCGTCTACGAGGCGGTGCACAGCTACGGGGCCGGCACCCTGGGGGTGCTGGTGCTGGCCGCCGGTGTGGTGCAGGTGGGGCTGGGGGTGCTGCGGCTCGGGCAGTGGTTCCGGGCCGTGTCCGTGTCCGTCGTGCAGGGGATGCTCGCCGGGATCGGCCTCGTGCTGGTTGTGGGGCAGCTGTACGTGCTGGCCGACGCGGTGGCGCCCGGAACCATGGGGCAGAAGCTCGGCGGGCTGCCGCGGCTGGCGCTCGGTACGGGGGTGACGGGCAGCGCGGTCGCCGTCGGGATCGGGGCGCTCCTCGTACTCATACTGTGGCCGAAGTGGCCGCGGGCGGCCCGGCTGGTCCCCGCGCCCCTGGTGGCGGTGGGGCTGGCGGCCGGGGCGACCTGGCTCCTCGACCTGCCCGTACGGCGGCTGGCGGTGAGCGGGCTGCTGGATGCCGTACGGCCGCCGGGGCCCGGGGACTGGGCACGGCTCACGGAAGTGGGCGTCATCGGCACCGTCCTGGCGTTCGCGCTGATCGCCTCGGCCGAATCGCTGTTCGGTGCGGCGGCCGTGGACCGGCTGCATGACGGCAGGCGCACGGACTACGACAAGGAGCTGATCGCGCAGGGGACCGGCAATGCGGTGTGCGGGCTGCTCGGCTCGTTGCCGATGACCGCGGTGATCGTGCGCAGCGCGGCGAATGTCCGCGCCGGGGCGAGGACGAAGGCGTCCCGGGTGCTCCACGGCGTGTGGCTGTTGCTCTTCGCCGCTGTGCTGCCGGGCGCGCTCGGGGTGATTCCGGTGGCGGCGCCGGCTGCGGTGCTGCTGCATGCGGGCTTCAAGCTCGTTCCCGTACGGGCGTTGGTGCCGCTGTGGCGTGAGCATCGCGGGGAGGCGGTGGTGCTCGCGGTGACGGCGGGGACGATCGTGGCCACGAGTCTCTTCGAGGGGGTGCTGGTGGGGCTGCTGCTGGCCGTGGCCAAGACCGCCTGGGACATCAGCCATGTGCACATCGAGACGCAGGAGCAGCCGGACGAGCAGGGCGGCGACGGGGTGTTGCGGGTGCGGGTCGCGGGCCACGCCACGTTCCTGCGGCTGCCGAAGCTGCTGGACGCGCTGGACGGCCTGCCGCGCGACCGGACCGTGGTGCTGGACCTCAGCGGGCTGCACCACACCGACCACGCGTGCGCCGCGGCCCTGGAGGGCTGGGCCGCCGAGCGGAAGGCCCGAGAGACTCGCGAGGAACCGCGGCTGTCGGGGCAGGAGCGCGGCGGGGGTGAGCCGGACGGGGCCGAGGACGGGCGGATCGCCACGCTCGGGTCGACCACGTAACTGCGCGGGGGCCCGGTGCCGGTGCTCGCCCGGAATGCGGGTGTGCGGCTCGGGCCTGCCCGAGCGGGTCCCGGCCGCGCGCGGAACCCGACCCGCACGCGAAGAGGGCTGCCCGCACGAGGACGAGTCCGGCCGCGCTCGTGCGGCGTGGAGCTCGGCGGACCGCCCCTGGTGAAGATGGCGACCAGTCCGGCCGCGCTCGTGCGGCGTGGAGTGTTGCCCCGGGGCCTGCTTCCGGTTCCTACTTGCGCTTGGGGCGCTTGCCCTTGGTGGTCCTGGTCTTGCGGGCGGCCGGGTTCCCGGTGCGGGACGAGCGGCGCTTCGCGTAGCGGGCCAGGGCCGTCTCGTACTCCGTGCGGCGCAGCTGCTCGCCCGGAGCCTCCTTGAACGTGCGGAGGAAGTACGCGATCAGCGAGCCGACGAAGCCGATCGTCTTGAGGCCGCGCAGGTTCGCCTCGCGCGCCGGATCGGCCGGGCGGCGGCTGAATCCCTCCCAGGTCTTGCGGAAGGCGACGGCACTGCAGATGGCGAACATCAGGACGATCAGGATGCCGACGAGGCTGCCGACGTCGGCGATCTCCAGCCCCTGGAAGGCGAGGCGGAGGACGAAGCAGGCGGCGACCGCGGCGGCGAGGGAGCCGACCGCGGCCCCGGCCCGGCGCAGCCCGTAGCCCCCGTCGTGGTCGACCCAGGTCGTACCGAAGAAGAGCAGGGGCTCGGGCTGCGGACCGGGCGTGGTGGAGCCGGGCGGTTCGCTGCCGGGCGGGTTGCCGGCGCCGGGGGCTTCGCTGTTCTCGCTCACGAGGTCGATTATCCCCGGGCCGGTCACGGTCCCGGTCGCGGTCCCGCCGCGGCTCCGGTCACTTCGCCGTGCGGTCGGTCGCCGTGCCGGTCAGTCGCCGTGTCGGTCAGTCGCAGCGCGGGGCGATGTAGCCGTCGCTGCCCGTGTGGACGTAGGCGTCCGCCACGAACTGGCCGTTGGCGATGTTGTCCCAGAGGTTCGAGGTGCCGTACGGGCCGGTGACCCGCTCCCCCGGCTTCTGGCAGTAGACCGCGACCTTCACTCCGTACGGCAGTGTCCGGACGATGCCGTACTTGGTGCCCGGTCCCGTGCGGACGTTGACGCGGTAGCCCGGTGCGATGGGGTACCTGGTGACGTCGTCGGTACCGGCGAGCGCGGCGACGCCCTCGGCCGTGTCATCGGTGCCCGTGACACTGTCGGTGTGCTCGTCCATGGCCATGAGGCCCTCCCCCGTTGAGAGACGGTGTGTACGACGCGCAGGCTACAAGCCCCATCCGTCTCGCACGCACCATCGACTAGGCTCCGTGCGTCGCGCTTGCGGACGAACACACGGGGGTGGGCGATGCCGCCGCTGCGAGGTACCGGAGCCAATCCGGAAGCGGAGCATCCGGAATACGCCGGTCAGTACCGCTTGGAGGCATGTCTCGGCGCGGGTGGCATGGGCGTCGTGCACCTGGCGCGGTCCACCTCGGGGTTGCAGCTCGCGGTCAAGGTGGTGCATCGGAACTACTCCCAGGACCCCGAGTTCAGGGCCCGGTTCCGGCAGGAGGTCGGGGCCGCGAGGCGGGTCAGCGGGGCCTTCACGGCATCGGTCGTCGACGCCGACCCGGACGCCGCGCAGCCGTGGATGGCCACCCTGTACGTGCCCGGCCCCACGCTCGCCGACCAGGTGAAGCGGAACGGGCCGCTGGCTCCCGCCGAACTCCGCAGGCTGACGGCTGGACTTGCCGAGGCGCTGCGCGACATCCATCGGGCCGGGGTCATCCACCGCGATCTCAAGCCGAGCAATGTACTGCTCTCCGACTCCGGGCCCAAGGTCATCGACTTCGGGATCTCCCGGCCGTACGACAGCGATCTGCGCACCGAGACGGGCAAGCTGATCGGCTCGCCGCCGTACATGGCGCCCGAGCAGTTCCAGCGGCCGCGTGAGGTCGGGCCCGCCGCGGATGTGTTCGCCCTGGGCGCCGTGCTCGTCCACGCGGCGACCGGCCGGGGGCCCTTCGACTCGGACAGCCCGTACATCGTGGCCTACCAGGTGGTGCACGACGAGGCGGATCTGACGGGCGTACCGGCGGATCTGGAGCCGCTGATCGGACAGTGCCTGGCGAAGGACCCGGCCCAGCGACCCACTCCGGACGACATCATGGCGGCGCTGCGCCCTCCTTCGTACGACGCCGCCGCGTTCATACCGTCGCAGCGGAGGCCGGGCGCCGTCGGGGCCGAAGCCGCGGCGGTGCCGGGGGCAGGGCCGGGGACCGGACCGGAGAACGAACCGGAGTCGGAGCCGGAGACGGGAATCGCGGCCCGCGCGGACGCGGACACACATGTACGCGCGGGTGCGGCGGCGCGGGCCCTGAGGGCGACCGCTAACCGTGGCGGCAAGCGGTGGTGGCCGGCTGCCGCCGCCGCTGCCGCGCTGCTCGTCATGGGTGCCGGTGGCCTGTGGGCGGCCGGTGTGATGGGCGATTCGGGTGAGCCGGGCGGGTCGGGCGGGGCGAAGGGCTCGGCGGAGGCGGTCGCACCGTGGCATACGCCGCTCCTGTCGTCGGGCACCTCGACGCCGGCCTGCTCCTCGGCGGGCGGCGACGACGAAGGGGCGTCCGGCCGGTCCGTGGCGCTGTACTGCACCGCGTCCGGTACCGGCACCGCCCGGTTGGACCCCGCGGACGGCCGGGTGCTGTGGTCCCGCGGCGGCGCCGGGAACGCCCCGCCGGCCGGCGTGGTGTCGGCCACCGGCGACCTGGTGCACACGGCGGTGCCGGGCGGGAAGCTCCGGGCGTACGACCCCGCCAAGGGCGAGCAGGTCTGGCAGGCGGATCTCTCCTCGTACCTCGGCACCCCCTTCGCCGCGGGTGACACGCTGCTGCTGGTCGCCGAGGACGGCACGACCGAGGCGCTCGACGCGGCGACCGGCGTGTCCCGCTGGCGGCACGCGCTCACCGGGCACCACCGCCCGGACTTCGCGCTGTACGACGACGCCTCGGGGCTGGCCTACGCGTTCGAGCACTCGGCCGACGGGGCGACCACGCTGGTCACGGCCGTCGACGCGGCGACCGGGCGGGTGACCTGGCAGCGGCGGCTGGACGGGATGCTCACCCCGGTGGGGACCTCGGACGGCGCGCTCGTCCTGACGTCCATGAACGGGGACACCCAGACCGTCGGGCTGGTCCGCTACGACCCGGGGCAAAAGCGCGTCGGCCGGGTGGCGCTGCCGTTCCGGATGAACGAACCGGAGGTCGTGGTGGGCGGGGACACCGCCTATCTGCTGGCGCACGGCGGGACGCTGGTCGCCGTCGACACGCGTCGGGCCGGCGGCAAAGCCGTTCTCTGGCAGCTGGAGACCGCTGCCGGGCGGACGTCGGCACCCGTACTCGCCGGTGGAAACCGGCTGTACTTCTCGGCGGCGGACGGGCGGCTGCTCGCCGTGGACACGGCGCGCGGAACGCTGCTGGGGCAGACGAGCCCCCGGCTCCGGGACGGGAAACTCACGTACGCCTCGACGCTCCCCGCCCCCGTCGCCGCCGGCCGGGCCGTCTTCGGGACCGCGCCCGACGGGTCCGTGTTCGCCGTCGACGGCAAGGACCCCGCTCACTGGTGAGAGCGGGGCCCGGCCTTCCGTGGCGTTCGCGGCTCGGTTCAGCCGAGCTTGGACACGTCCCGCACCGCGCCCCGGTCCGCGCTCGTCGCCATCGCGGCGTACGCCCGCAGCGCCGCGCTGACCTTGCGGTCGCGGTTCTTCGGCGCGTAGACACCGTTCAGCGCCTCGCGGCGGGTGGTCAGCTCGGCCTCGGGGACGAGGAGCTCGATCGAACGGTTCGGGATGTCGATCCTGATCCGGTCGCCGTCCTCGACCAGCGCGATGGTGCCGCCCGACGCGGCCTCCGGCGAGGCGTGGCCGATGGACAGGCCCGACGTACCGCCGGAGAAGCGGCCGTCGGTCACCAGGGCGCAGCTCTTGCCGAGGCCGCGGCCCTTGAGGAAGGACGTGGGGTAGAGCATCTCCTGCATGCCGGGACCGCCGCGCGGGCCCTCGTAACGGATGACGACGACGTCGCCCTCCTTGATCTCCTTGCGGAGGATCTTGTCGACGGCCTCCTCCTGCGACTCGCAGACGACCGCCGGGCCCTCGAAGGTCCAGATCGACTCGTCGACGCCCGCCGTCTTCACGACACAGCCGTCCTCGGCGAGGTTCCCCTTGAGGACCGCGAGGCCGCCGTCCTTGGAGTACGCGTGCGCCAGGTCGCGGATGCAGCCGCCGGCCGCGTCGAGGTCGAGGGTCTCCCAGCGCTCGGACTGCGAGAAGGCGGTCGCGGAACGGACGCATCCGGGGGCCGCGTGCCACAGCTCGACGGCCTCCGGGGACGGGGAACCGCCGCGGACGTCCCAGTTCTTCAGCCACTCGGCGAGGGAGCCGGAGTGCACCGAGTGCACGTCCTCGTCGAGCAGGCCGCCGCGGTGCAGCTCGCCGAGGATGGCGGGGATGCCGCCGGCCCGGTGCACGTCCTCCATGTAGTACGTGCCGCCGGGGGCCACGTTGGGCGCGACCTTGGACAGGCAGGGGACGCGGCGCGAGACCTCGTTGATGTCGTCGAGGTCGTAGGAGAGCTCGGCCTCCTGCGCCGCGGCGAGCAGATGCAGGATCGTGTTGGTCGAGCCGCCCATGGCGATGTCGAGCGCCATGGCGTTGTCGAACGCGGCGCGGGTGCCGATGGAGCGCGGCAGCACCGTCGCGTCGTCCTGCTCGTAGTAGCGCCTGGTGATCTCGACGACCGTACGGCCGGCCTCCTCGTACAGCGCCTTGCGGGCGGTGTGCGTGGCGAGGACGGAGCCATTGCCGGGCAGGGAGAGGCCGAGGACCTCGGTCAGGCAGTTCATCGAGTTGGCGGTGAACATGCCGGAACAACTGCCGCAGGTGGGGCAGGCGTTCTCCTCGATGCGGAGGATGTCCTCGTCCGAGACGTTCTCGTTGACGGCGTCGCTGATCGCGTTGATCAGGTCGAGCTTGCGGACCGTACCGTCGACGAGGGTGGCCCGGCCGGCCTCCATCGGGCCGCCGGAGACGAAGACCGTGGGGATGTTGAGGCGCATCGCGGCCATCAGCATGCCGGGCGTGATCTTGTCGCAGTTGGAGATGCAGATCAGCGCGTCCGCGCAGTGCGCCTCGACCATGTACTCGACGGAGTCGGCGATCAGGTCGCGGGAAGGGAGGCTGTACAGCATCCCGGCGTGGCCCATCGCGATGCCGTCGTCGACGGCGATCGTGTTGAACTCGCGCGGCACGGCACCCGCGGCCTTGATGGCGTCGGAGACGATCCGGCCGACCGGGGCCAGGTGGGTGTGGCCGGGGACGAACTCGGTGAAGGAGTTGGCGACCGCGATGATCGGCTTGCCGATGTCCTCGCTCGCTACGCCCGAGGCCCGCATAAGGGCGCGGGCGCCCGCCATGTTGCGGCCGTGGGTGACAGTGCGGGACCTCAGCTGGGGCATCGTCTCTCGCTCCTTCGACATAAAAGACTCTCTCCGAGCGTACGCCTCCGGCTCCAAGATCTGGACACGGTGTCCGGTATGCGGGACGGGGTGCTCGCTGGGCGGGCCGGGCGGAGGGCGGGCACGGGTGGTGCCGCGCGGGTCGCCGCGCGAGGGCGCAGCAACGGGACGGTCAGGGTTCCGCCAGGTAGCGCTGCAACGTCGGTGCCACCATCTCGACGATCTTCTCGGGGGGTGCCGAAGCCAGTGGTTCCGCCCGGACGACGTAGCGCAGCATCGCGATCCCGAGCATGTGCGAGGCGGCCAGTTCCGCGCGGAACGTCGCGTCCGGTACGTCCAGTGTCTCCGCGACGCGTTCCAGGAGGCGGCGCAGGAAGACGCCGCGGAGGACCTCCGCCGCCGCCTCGTGCGTCAGCGCGGAGCGCATGATCGCCAGCAGCGGGGCCCTGGACGCCGGGTTCTCCCACACGGTGATGAAGTAGCCGGCCAGCCGCTCCCCCAGGCCGTCCGTGCCGCCGCCGAGAACGGCCGGGATCACCAGGGACGGCTCGAAGGAGAGCTCGACGGCCGCCGCGAAGACCTCGTCCTTGGTACCGAAGTAGTGGTGGACGAGTGCGGGGTCGACATCCGCCGCCCTGGCGATGCCCCTGATCGACGTCTTGTCGTAGCCGCGCTCCGCGAACTCGGTGCGGGCCGCCTCCAGGATCCGGGCGCGGGCGTCGGGGCCGGTGGCCTGGGCCTTGCGGGAGGGGCGGCCGCGGCGCCTGGGGGCCGCGGGACCCTCGTCGTCGGTGCGGCCGCCGGTCACGGACGCGGTGCCCCGGCGGAGGACGACGCCAGGTGGAGCCGGGTGAAGGCCAGCGCCTCCGCCAGATCGGCCTCGCGTTCGGCGGTGGACATGGCGCGACGGGTGTTGACCTCGACGACGACATGGCCGTCGAAGCCGGTACGGGCCAGGTGTTCCAGGAGCTCGGCGCAGGGCTGGTCACCGCGGCCGGGCACCAGGTGCTCGTCCTTGTTGGAGCCCTTGCCGTCGGCCAGGTGGATGTGGGCGAGCCGGTCGCCCATCCGGTCCACCATCGCCATGCCGTCCGTGCGGGCCGTCGCGGTGTGCGAGAGGTCCACGGTGAAGTGCCGGTAGTCGTCGTGGGTGACGTCCCAGTCGGGGGCGTACGCCAGCATCTCGCGGTCCCGGTAGCGCCAGGGGTACATGTTCTCGACGGCGAACCGCACGTCCGTCTCGTCCGCCATGCGCCAGATCCCGGTGACGAAGTCGCGCGCGTAGTTGCGCTGCCAACGGAACGGCGGATGGACGACGACGGTCGTCGCCCCGAGCTTCTCCGCGGCGGCACGGGCCCGCTGGAGCTTCACCCATGGATCGGTGGACCAGACGCGCTGGGTGATCAGCAGACAGGGCGCGTGGACGGCGAGGATCGGCACCTGGTGATGGTCCGAGAGCCGTCTCAGGGCCTCGATGTCCTGACTGACGGGGTCGGTCCACACCATGACCTCGACACCGTCGTAACCAAGACGCGCGGCGATCTCGAAGGCCGTCGACGTCGACTCCGGGTAGACGGAAGCCGTCGACAGGGCGACCTTCGCATCCGGGATGCGCACCACTGGTTCTGCCACTGGGACAGCGTACGGGCAGTGGCATGCCCCGCCGAGAGTCCCGGACGGAAAGTGAGAAGGACCATGATGGGCTTCCGGCCACCTGCGCGGGGCGGTTCGGGGCGGAACGCCCCCTCGGCGGGGCTGCTTCCGGGCGGTACGGGCGTGCCCCGCGGTACGGGCGGCTCCCCCACGGTACGGGCGCTCCCCCCTCCGCACAGGCGCTCCCCCTCGGCAGGGCCGCTTCCGGGCGGTACGGGCGCGCCCCGGCGCGGCCGCCTCCCCCGCGCGTACTCGGCACGACGCGGCCTACTCCGCCGGCTCCGCCGGCAGATGGTCCAGGCGGCGCAGGATGACGCCCTCACGCAGCGCCCAGGGGCAGATCTCCAGTTCATCGACCCCGAACAGATCCATGGCCCCCTCCGCGACCAGCGCCCCGGCCAGCAGCTGCGCGGCCCGGCCCTCGGTGACCCCCGGCAGGGTCCCCCGCTGCGCGACGGTCATCGCCGCCAGCTTCGGCACCCACTCCTCCAGTGCCTTGCGGGTGAGGGCGCGCTGCACGTACAGGCCGTCGTTGGAGCGTGCGGCGCCCGCGATCCTGGCGAGCTGCTTGAAGGTCTTGGAAGTGCCGACGACATGGTCCGGGCGCCCGAGGCGGGTGAACTCCCCGACGCTCCGGGCGATCCTGGCCCGTACATGGCGGCGCAGCGCCTTCACATCCGCCGGGTCCGGCGGATCGCCGGGCAGCCACCCCGCGGTCAGCCGGCCGGCCCCGAGCGGCAGCGACACCGCCGCGTCCGGTTCCTCGTCCATGCCGTACGCGATCTCCAGCGAGCCGCCCCCGATGTCCAGGACCAGCAGCCGCCCCGCCGACCAGCCGAACCAGCGGCGGGCGGCGAGGAAGGTGAGCCGGGCCTCCTCCGCGCCGCTGAGGACGGTGAGGTCGATGCCCGTCTCATCGCGCACCCGGGCCAGCACCTGGTCGGCGTTGCGTGCCTCCCGCACCGCGGATGTGGCGAACGGGAGAACGTCCTCGCACCCCTTGTCCTCGGCGGCCTGGAGCGCGTCGGTGAGCGTGGCCACGAGCCGGTCCACACCGTGGGGGCCGATCGCCCCGTCCTCGTCGAGGAGTTCGGCCAGGCGCAGCTCCGCCTTGTGCGAGTGCGCGGGCAGCGGCCGGGCACCCGGGTGCGCGTCCACCACCAGCAGATGCACTGTGTTCGAACCCACGTCGAGGACTCCGAGTCTCATACCCGGAACGCTACCGGGACGGCAGACTTACTCTTGGCGCGTGCCAAAGACGAAAAAGGCGAAGCCGGGCAAAACCACGAAGAAGCAGAGAACGAAGCAGGAGATGCAGCAGCAGGAAGCGAACGGACCGATCCGGTCCGAAGACGAAACGGGTATCGACTTCGCACGCGCCTGGGTCGAGTTCCCCGACCCCGCGGACGACGAGCAGGTCTTCCGCTGCGACCTGACCTGGCTGACTTCCAGGTGGACCTGCATCTTCGGCAGCGGCTGCCAGGGCATCCAGGCAGGGCGTGCGGACGACGGGTGCTGCACGCTGGGCGCGCACTTCTCGGACGAGGACGACGAGGAGCGGGTGGCGGGCCACGTCGAGCGGCTGACTCCCGAGTTGTGGCAGTTCCACGACGTCGGTACGGAGACGGGCTGGGTCGAGGTCGACGACGACGGGGAACGCCAGACGCGGCGCTGGAAGGGGTCGTGCATCTTCCAGAACCGCCCCGGCTTCGCGGCGGGCGCGGGCTGCTCGCTGCACATCCTGGCGCTGCGGGAGGGCAAGGAGCCCCTGGAGACCAAGCCGGACGTCTGCTGGCAGCTGCCGGTCCGGCGTACGTACGACTGGATCGACCGGCCCGACGACACGCGCGTGCTCCAGGTCTCGATCGGCGAGTACGACCGCAGGGGCTGGGGTCCGGGCGGTCACGACCTGCACTGGTGGTGCACATCGGCGACGTCCGCGCACGGCGCCGGGGAGCCGGTGTACGTCTCGTACCGGCCGGAACTCATCGAGCTGATGGGCAAGGAGGGGTACGACCGGCTGGTCGAGCTGTGCGAGGAGCGCCTGTCCTCGCTGCTGCCGATGGCACCGCACCCGGCGGATCCGGCCTGACGGCGACTGCGGCGTGAGGGCTGCCGCGGCGGCGGGGACTGCCGCGGCGGCGGGGACTGCCGCGGCGGCGGGGACTGCCGCGGCGGCGGCGTGACGGCGGCCGCCCCGCCCCGTGCCGGGGAACCTCGGGCTACGGGACCTGACCGCCACCGGGAGCGGCACGGTCCGGGTGGCGGTCAGGAAGTCGTCGGCACGGTCGCCCTGCCCTCGGGCGAGCAGGAGGAGCGCCTTCCGGGGGTCCGACTCGGCAGACATGCCGTTCCCCCGGCTCCGTCCGTCGGCCTCTCCGTCCGTCGGCCTCTCCGTCCGTCGACGCGGAAACCCCGCGCGGAGGCCCCGCGCGGGGTTTCCGTACGCGGCGTCCGCCGGCACGGGACGCGGTGCCGGCCGGGCGCCCCGTGGCCGCCGGGCGCCGCCGGGCGCCACCGGTCCTGCGGACGTCCGGCCCCGGCCTTCAGTCCCGCTGTGCGGAACCGCCGGTATCCGCGCCCGGGTCGGTGGGCGTCGACGGGCCGGTCGGGTCCGGGGACGGTTCCGGATCGGTCGGCGTCGGTGTGGGGTCCGTGGAGCCCGTCGGGCCGGGGGTCGGATCGGTCGGCCGGGTGGGGTCCGGCGAGGACGGCGGCTGCGACGGCACGGACGGGCCCGAAGAGGCGGGCGGACCCGAATGCCCCGGGCCGCCGGGGGACGGTGCCGCCGTCCCGTGCCCCCGGATCGCCACGACCGCCCCCGACGGGGCCAGGGCGATGCGCGCGCTCCAGGGGCCGGCGGGCTCCCGCAGGTGGTCCACGAGGACGCGGATCGTGGTGCTCCCGCCTGCGGCGAGCGTCCCCGAGGAGTTGTCGAGGCGCAGCCAGGACGCGTCCGCCCGGGCCGACCACGCGACCGGCGCGCTGCCCCGGGCGGTCAGCCGGATCAGTGTCGTGCCGCCGGACGAGCGGGCCTCGACGGTGAGCCCGCCGGAGCCGCCCCCCGCCGTGCCGGGGCTGATCACCTCGGCCGAGACGTCCGGGCCGCGGCCGTCACCGAAGGGGGCGCCGGGCCGGGGACGGTCGTTGCCCGCGTTCTCGTAGTGGCCGTCCGGGGTGCCGTCGGGTCCGTGGCCGGCGTCCGTCTCGGTCGCGGTGACCGAGGAGCCGTCGTGGCCCTCGCCGGTCTGCGGTGCGCCGCGATAGGCGGCCCACAGCGCGATCACCGGGGCCGCGACGACCGTCGCCACCAGCGTCGTCGTCACGACCCTGGCCCGCAGCCGGTCCCGGCGCGCGGCGTGGTCCTTCGGGTCCATGGGGAAGCCCGCCCGGTCGAAGCGCGGGCCGCCGGACCGGTTCCGCTGGGCGTGCACCATCGCGACGTACGCGGACGGCCGCGGCGCCGCGACGACCGGCAGCGCGGCGGCCGGGGTGACGGCCGCGCCCGGCCACGGGCCCTCGGCACCGGCCCGCTCGGCGGCCCGGCGGCAGCGGGGGCAGTCGTCGACGTGACGGACGAGTTCGCGGCGCAGGGCGGCGGAGAGCAGGACGCGGTGGTCGCCGGTGAGCCGGGCGATGGTGGGGCAGTTGCCGGTCTCGACGACGGCGAGGGCGGCGCGGGTGCGTTCCACTTCGCAGGCCGCGGCGGCCAGGAGCTCGCGAGCGGTCGCGGGTTCGAGGCCCAGGACGGAGGCGACGGCGCGCGGGGCGAGGCGATGGCGTACGGCGAGTTCGAGCGCCTCGCGCTGCTCGGGGGTGGTGCCCGCGGCCTCCGGCCAGGCCAGCTGGGCGAGTTCGCGGCGGTGCGCCTCGGCGGCGGCCCCGGACTCGTGCGCGGGGGCCTGGCCCACCGGGGCGTCGCCCGGCACGAAGGGGACCGACGGCTTCGCGACGGCGGGGGGCGTACGGCGTCCCGCGCGCGCCCCCTGGGTGGCCGTCCCGCTCGGCTGCTTGCCCGGAGGACCGCCCGCCGCCCGCTTCTTCTCCCGCTCCCGCTTGGCCGGCTGCCGTCCCGGCTGCTTGGCCTGCTGTCCTCCCGGCAGCGTTCCGCCGGCCTTGTGGCGGTGCGCCCGACGGCCCTGCTTCTGCTCGGCGAGCTTGCGCAGGCACATCCATCTGGCCAGCGCGTACAGCCAGGATTTACGTTCCTCCTCACCCTCCGGGCACCGGCCGTCCTGCCGTTCCGCGATCGCGAGCACACCGCCGAGCGCCTCGGTGGCGGCATCGTGGTCGCAGAGCACGGAGAGGCAGTAGGTGAAGAGGCCGTCGAGATGCGGCTCGTAACGTGCCGGAGGCCGCTGCGGCGAAGGCTGCGTCGAGGAGTGGGGCGCACTGCGCCGCGTCCGGTGTGCGCCGGTGGTGTGCGTGGGGGGCTCCAGTCTGCTGCTCGTCACCCGGCGACCGTAGGCAGCACAGAGCACGCCTTTAGCGTCCCTTCAGCACATTTAATCCTTACGGGTGAACGTATCGCTCAAAAGGGGACAGGAATCCTGGTTTCACGTGCCCCGAGTCACTGATTCCGGTGGATGTCCCCGGCCTCCGGTGGACGCCCCCGCGCGCCGGGCGCCGCCCGCGGACCGCCCCCGGCGGCGTTGTCGGTCCCCACCTATACGGTTGCGCCATGGCTGCCCGTACGAAATCCGCGAAGGACCGGCCGTCCTACCGCTGCACCGAATGCGGCTGGACGACCGCCAAGTGGCTCGGCCGCTGCCCCGAATGCCAGGCGTGGGGGACGGTCGAGGAGTTCGGCGGCGCCCCCGCCGTACGGACCACCGCGGCCGGCCGGGTCAGCAGCGCCGCGCTCCCCATCGGCCAGGTCGACAGCCGGCAGGCCACCGCCCGGTCGACCGGTGTCGGTGAGCTGGACCGGGTGCTCGGCGGCGGTCTCGTCCCCGGCGCCGTCGTGCTGCTCGCGGGCGAGCCGGGCGTCGGCAAGTCGACGCTGCTGCTGGATGTCGCCGCCAAGGCGGCGAGCGACGACCACCGCACCCTCTATGTCACCGCCGAGGAGTCCGCGAGCCAGGTGCGCCTGCGCGCCGACCGGATCCGGGCGATCAATGACCATCTGTATCTCGCCGCCGAGACCGACCTGTCCGCGGTCCTCGGCCATCTGGACGCCGTCAAGCCGTCGCTCCTCGTCCTCGACTCCGTACAGACCGTCGCCTCGCCCGAGATCGACGGGGCGCCGGGCGGGATGGCACAGGTCCGGGAGGTCGCCGGCGCCCTCATCCGGGCCTCCAAGGAGCGCGGCATGTCGACGCTCCTGGTCGGCCATGTCACCAAGGACGGGGCGATCGCCGGGCCGCGGCTGCTGGAGCATCTCGTCGATGTGGTGCTGTCCTTCGAGGGCGACCGCCACGCCCGCCTGCGGCTCGTACGGGGAGTCAAGAACAGGTACGGCGCGACCGACGAGGTCGGCTGTTTCGAGCTGCACGACGAGGGCATCACCGGCCTCGCCGACCCGTCCGGGCTGTTCCTCACCCGGCGCGACGAGCCCGTGCCCGGCACCTGTCTGACCGTCACCCTGGAGGGCAAGCGCCCGCTCGTCGCCGAGGTGCAGGCGCTGACGGTCGATTCCCAGATCCCTTCGCCCCGGCGCACCACCTCGGGACTGGAGACGTCCCGGGTGTCGATGATGCTGGCCGTCCTGGAGCAGCGTGGCCGGATCAGCTCGCTCGGCAAGCGCGACATCTACAGCGCGACGGTCGGCGGCGTGAAGCTCTCCGAGCCCGCCGCGGACCTCGCGGTCGCGCTGGCGCTGGCCAGCGCCGCCAGTGACACCCCCCTGCCCAAGAACCTGGTGGCGATCGGCGAGGTGGGCCTCGCGGGCGAGGTCAGACGGGTCACGGGGGTCCAGCGCAGGCTGGCCGAGGCGCACCGTCTGGGCTTCACGCACGCGCTGGTTCCAACCGACCCGGGGAAGATCCCGGCCGGTATGAAGGTCACAGAAGTCGCCAACATGGGCGATGCTCTGAGCGTGCTCCCGCGCCGGTCTCGCGCACAGGCCCCACGGGAGGAGAACGCGCGCCGGTAGACTTTGCCCTGGTCTCGCCCGTCCGTACGAACGGTATGAGTGACGTAAGGGCACCGCAAACCTGTGACCGGAGGAGTGCAGTGGCAGCCAGCGACCGGGCAGCATCGCCCGGAAAGTCCGGCCAAGGCACCGGTAACGAGGCGCTGATGCGCGCCTCATTGAGCGCCGTCGCGCCCGGAATGGCGCTGCGGGACGGCCTGGAGCGCATTCTCCGCGGCAACACCGGCGGGCTGGTCGTGCTCGGCATGGACAAGACCGTGGAGTCGATGTGCACCGGCGGATTCGTGCTGGACGTGGAATTCACCGCGACGCGCCTGCGTGAGCTGGCCAAGCTCGACGGAGCGCTGATCCTCGACAAGGACATGACCAAGATCCTGCGGGCCGGTGTGCAGCTGGTCCCGGATGCCTCCATCCCCACCGAGGAGACCGGCACCCGCCACCGCACGGCGGACCGGGTCTCCAAGCAGTGCAACTTCCCGGTCGTCTCCGTCTCCCAGTCGATGCGTCTGATCGCGCTGTACGTGGACGGGGAGCGCCGGGTCCTGGAGGAGTCCGCCGCGATCCTCTCCCGCGCCAATCAGGCGCTCGCCACCCTGGAGCGGTACAAGCTCCGGCTCGACGAGGTCGCGGGCACGCTCTCGGCGCTGGAGATCGAGGACCTGGTGACGGTCCGGGACGTGACGGCCGTCGCGCAGCGGCTGGAGATGGTCCGCCGGATCGCGACCGAGATCGCGGAGTACGTGGTGGAGCTGGGCACCGACGGCCGGCTTCTCTCCCTCCAGCTCGACGAGTTGATCGCGGGTGTCGAGCCGGAGCGTGAGCTGGTCGTGCGCGACTACGTGCCGGAGCCGACCGCCAAGCGGTCCCGTACGGTCGCCGAGGCGCTGACCGAACTGGACGCGCTCTCCCACACCGAACTGCTCGAACTCCCGGTGGTGGCGAGGGCGCTGGGGTACAGCGGCTCGCCGGAGACACTGGATTCGGCGGTCTCGCCGCGCGGCTTCAGGCTGCTGGCGAAGGTGCCGCGGCTGCCCGGGGCGATCATCGACCGGCTGGTGGAGCACTTCGGCGGCCTGCAGAAGCTCCTCGCCGCCAGCGTGGACGACCTCCAGACGGTCGACGGGGTCGGCGAGGCACGGGCGCGGAGCGTACGCGAGGGCCTGTCGCGGCTGGCCGAGTCGTCGATCCTCGAACGCTACGTGTAGCCGTACCTCATGGGGCCCGGGAGACCGGGCCCCGCGGCGTTTCCCGGGCCGCCCCCGCCCCTCGGCTCACACCTCGCAGCCCTTCACGCCCCGGTCCACTGCGCGCCCGGCCCACCACGCCCCGGTCCTTCGCGGTTCAGTCCTTCACGAGGACGAACGAGGCGCGCTGCACCGGCTCGCCCGGCGCCTTCGCCTCGACCAGATACGTACCGGGCCCGGCGGTTCCCGACGGCGGCGTCGCGCACTGCGGGACGCTCTTCTTGCGGTCCCACTCCACGGTGTGGACGACGGTCGACCCCGCCGGGACCTTCAGCAGCAGGCTGCCGGCATTGCGCGGGCAGTCCTTGGAGGACCACACCTGATTGTCGTCGCCGCCCGCCTCGGTGATGGTGAGCACCGCGCTCTTCGGCCCGAAGTCGGCCTTGCAGGTGGTGGACGAGGTGTTCCTGGCGACCAGCCGGAACTTCGGCTTCTCGCCGGGGCTGTAGCTGAGTTCGGTTTTCAGGCTCAACTGAAGTGCGTCGGCCGTGCAGTTGGGGAGCGGTGAGGCCGCCGGGACCTGCTGACCGGCCGTCGCTCCGTCGCCGCTCGCGCCACCGGCTCCGGTGGCCGGTCCGCTGCCGGTGCCCGTACTGTCGCCGCTGTCGCCCGCGCCCGTGCCGGTGTCGTCTCCGGCACCCTTGCCCGAGTCGCCCGACTCGTCGCGCCCGCCCGGCTGCTGGGTGATGGCCGAACCGGACGGGGTCGGGCCGGGGGTGATCTCGTGCACGGGACCCGACCCACCGGGCCGGGAGTCGTCCGTGCTCCCCTTGTCGCCTCGGGAGGTGACGGCCCATACGATCAGCAACACGAGCAGCGCGACCAGCGTCGCCGCCACCGCCCTCCGTCGCCAGTAGATGGTGGAGGGAAGCGGCCCGATCGGATTACGCAAAGATCCCACGCTGCAAACTGTACGAGAGATCGGCGCCGACTCCCGCCCCACCCGCCGCCCGGCCACGAAGTTTGGCGGATCATCATCCCGGCTCGGCCCGTTCGGGCCCGTATTTCCGCCGGATCGGGCCCCCGGGATCGCCGAAGGTGACCACTCGGATTCGTTGACTACCCTCTGTCACATGGATAGTTCAGCTACTGCGCCGCTCTACCGGGACATCACCGACTTCGCTCATGACATGCCGTCATGGGTGCAACACCTGGCCGAAATATGGACGGAGCTGGGACTCCTGGTCTTCGGGGTTCTGTTCATCACCGGGTGGTGGCGGGCCCGCCGGGCGGACGAGACCGCCCTGGCACTGGCGGTGCTCGCGCCTCTCGCGACGGCCTTCGCCTATGTGTGCAGCGAGGTACTCAAGTCGGTGGTGGACGAGGAGCGGCCCTGCCGGACGGTCGTCGGGGCGGCGGCCTCGCTGGTGCCGTGCCCGCCGACGGGCGACTGGTCGTTCCCCAGCAACCACTCCGCGATCGCCGGAGCGGCAGCCGTCGCCCTGGCGATCGCCCGGCCCCGGCTGGCCTGGCTCACCGTGCCGCTGGCCCTGCTGATGGCCTTCTCCCGGGTCTTCGTCGGGGTGCACTACCCGCATGACGTGGCGGTCGGCCTGCTGCTGGGCGCGGCGGTGTCGGCCGCGGTGGTCGCCGTGCTGTACCGGCCGGCACGGTCGCTCGCCCGGACGGTACGGGGCAGCGGGGCGCCGGCGGCGGCCCTGGTGTCGGGGCCGGGGCGGAGTACGGAGCGGAGTACGGGGACGGCGGGCCGGTCCCGGCGGCGGGGCAGGGGATCCCGGCGGCGCGGCGGACGGCACTGACGTTCCGGGGGAACCGTTCCTTACCAGTGTGCATGAGTGGGTCCTGGACCCAGTCATGTGTGCTGGGCACATCCCGAACGGTGTTGGATGCGCTGGGTTGCCGCTTTCTCGTCCCGTTCGGCAGCACGCCTCCAGGGGCGTGTTCCGTTGCGGGTGGGCGGGTTCCCTCACGCCCCCGTACATCCGGTGGGGCCTGGGCGGTCCGATGCTCCGCACGATCTCTCCGGTCGTGTGGGGGCGGTGCCGTCCGACGCCGGACCGGGTGTCCGAGGGCGCGTCGTCCGATCGCGATGCCGGCGGCATCGTGACGGGACATCTTTCGTTTGGGGGTGGCCAGTGGTTTCTGCCAGTGCTGGGCCCCCCACACGCTGGTGTAGGCGGGGTCGACCGCGACAATACTCAGGCCCTGCTCCGCGGCCATGGAGACCAGCCGGGCCCTGAGCTTCCCGGTCGGGATGCCGGAGATCAGCTGCCTGAACCGTTTCCTGCGGCCGTGTTTCTCGCGGGTCTTCTCGGCGGTGAAGTCGAGGTCCTCGATGGCGATCGCGCCCGCACCGGTTTGCTTGGCCCCGTGCAGGAGCTGGGTCAGGGCGTGGCGGATCTGGGCATCGCGGTGAGCGGTGGTGCCGGACAGGTCGTAGAAGAAGCGCCGGGGCTCGCCGGTGGGGTTGCCGTGTGGGTCGAGGTGGTAGGCGGCGAAGTGGTCGGCGTTGGTGTCGACGCCGACCATGCCCCGGGCGCGGGCGGTGGCCAGCGGGATCGTCCGGACGGCGGGGCGTTGCCAGGACGCGGTGAGGTACCAGCGGCCACGGCCGGTGTCGAGGTGGATGCGGTAGGCGACGGCCCGGTTCGCGGTGACGCGGTCGGCCCACTCCACGCCCCGGTGCGCAAACCTTACGGTCGAGGCGAGGAGGTACCGGCCGTGCTTGGTGTTGGCGAGGTGGGAGAGCGGGGCGGGCAGCTTGATGCTGATCTCGCCGTCCGGGGTGACGCGGATGGTCTCGTTCCCGAACCGTTTCCCGGACTCGCCGTCGGCGGCGATGAACCAGCGTTCCGCTTCCCAGCGTTCTCGCCACTGCTCCTCGGTGAGGTGGGTGTCGGTGAGGTGGTGGCGGGTGTTGAGGAGCCGTTTGCCACCCCGTACGACCCGGACGCGTCCGGCCCGCCGGTCACGGACCGCAGCATCATGCCGGGCTTCCAGCGCCGCGAGACGGCGGGACTTGTGGAACCACTCACCCCTGGACCGGTAACCACCCGGGGCCCGCTTCGTGCCCGGCACGCCGATAGGGAGGGACAGGCGGTGCCGCAGCGTCCCGATCCCGGCCTCCAACATCTGGACGTACGCCGCCTGGCAACGCCGGGCCAGCGCCCACTGGTCATGGGTGGCCTTGGTGATCGCACCCGCGATCCGCGACGACGACACCCCGGTCAGGTCCCGCTTACGCGACGCCCAAGTCTGCGCACTGTGCTCCAGTCCACCCGCACAACGGGCCCTGAGGTCACGGGAAGCCAGACGGCCCTGGTGCTCACCGACCGCACGCAGAACCTCCTCGTCCTGGGGCGTGAGGTGCTTGAGACGGTCCCGGACCGCCACCCCGCACGGCCCGGCCACCACGAACGGCGCCGCCAACTCCCGCACACCACCCACCACAACACCCCCACCCCCAAGACCGGACACCCGCCCCCAGCCCAACGAGCACCAACCGCAAAGGTCACCCATTCGACCCCAGAACCCCCGTTCCCACCCCACGAAGCCGCCGACAGGACTCACTCATGCTCACCACAACCCACTTCAACGCAACAAACCAACAGCAGCCCACCACCCCTTGGGCCGGTTGCCGGATTCCGCAGGGACAGACGGGTGGCATTATCACCCCAAGGGCCCTCAGGAGGAGCGACACCACCGTGCGCGGAGCCCTCGTCCGCCCTTCCGTGCCAGGATCGTGGGTGCGATGACTGCCATGACTGCGACACAGACGCCCCCCACCTCCCTCCATGCTCCCGTCATCGGGTGGTTCGAACAGCACGCCCGCGATCTGCCCTGGCGCCGTCCCGAAGCGGGCGCCTGGGGTGTGATGGTGAGCGAGTTCATGCTGCAGCAGACCCCCGTCAGCCGGGTCCTTCCGGTGTACGAACAGTGGATGGCCCGCTGGCCGCGCCCGGCGGACCTGGCCGCCGAGCCGCCCGGTGAGGCGGTCCGCGCCTGGGGCCGGCTCGGCTACCCGCGCCGCGCGCTCCGCCTGCACGGGGCCGCGCAGGCCATAACTGAACGGCACAGCGGCGACGTACCGAGCGAGCACGGTCAGCTGCTCGCCCTGCCCGGGATCGGCGAGTACACCGCGGCGGCCGTGGCCTCGTTCGCGTACGGGCAGCGCCATGCCGTACTCGACACGAACGTCCGCCGGGTGTTCGCCCGGGCCGCGACCGGCATCCAGTACCCGCCGAACGCGACCACCGCCGCCGAGCGCAAGCTCGCCCGCGCACTGCTCCCCGAGGAGGACGAGCGGGCCGCCCGCTGGGCCGCCGCGACGATGGAGCTCGGCGCCCTCGTCTGCACCGCCAAGAACGAGGACTGCACACGGTGCCCGATCGCCGGGCAGTGTGCCTGGCGACTGGCCGGGAAGCCCGCCCACCAGGGGCCCCCGCGGCGTGGTCAGACCTACGCCGGCACCGACCGGCAGGTGCGCGGGCGGCTGCTCGCCGTGCTGCGCGAGGCCGTGGCTCCGGTGCCGCAGTCGGCACTGGACGCGGTGTGGGACGAACCGGTGCAACGGGCTCGCGCACTGGACGGACTGGTCGCGGACGGCCTCGTCGAACCGCTGGCCGGCGGCCAGTACCGGCTGCCGCTGAGCTGAGCCTCCGGCTCCTGGCTCCCGGCTCCCGGATTCCGCCGCTGTTACACAACCGATGGACAGCCGTGCGGAGGCGTATGGCTGCTCCGCACAGCCCCGTGACAACAGCTCCGTAGCGTCAACGACGTCAGCCCGACCGATCGATGGCTGACGGCGGTTCTACGGGGTTCTACGGGGACGGAGGCGGTTGGAATGGCGCAGGGCGAGGTGCTCGAATTCGAGGAGTACGTACGCACTCGGCAGGAGGCACTGCTGCGCAGTGCGCGTCGGCTGGTCCCCGACCCGGTGGACGCGCAGGACCTCCTGCAGACCGCCCTGGTCCGTACGTACGGCCGCTGGGACGGCATCGCCGACAAGTCCCTCGCCGACGCCTATCTGCGCCGCGTCATGATCAACACCCGGACCGAGTGGTGGCGGGCCCGCAAGCTGGACGAGGTCCCCACCGAGCAGCTGCCCGACGCCAGCGTCGAGGACGGCACCGAGCAGCGCGCCGACCGCGCCCTCCTGATGGATGTGCTGGGCATCCTGGCTCCCAAGCAGCGCAGCGTCGTCGTGCTGCGACACTGGGAGCAGATGAGCACGGAAGAGACGGCGGCGGCGCTCGGCATGTCGACCGGTACGGTGAAGAGCACGCTGCACCGCGCGCTGGCGCGACTGCGCCAGGAACTGGAGAACCGCGAGGCGGCGAGCACCGAGGCCCTGCTCCAGAAGGAGCAGGAACCGGCCGCGGCCGTCCGTGCTCCGGCCGTCGGCGCCCAGGTACGGGCGCGGGCGACGACACGGGTACGGGCGCAGGCAGGTGGGCGCATGGACGAACGGGGGCGGGAGCGGTGCGCGGCCTGACAGCCAGCGGTGACAGCGGCGGCGACGATCGCGGCGGCGGAAGAGACGACGGCGGCCGCAAGGCCGCCGGACGGCGTGGCCGGGCCCTGACCGGCTGGGCGGCGAGCACCACGACCCTGGTCGGGCTCGCCGCCTTCGGGCTGCTCGCGGCCGGCTGCGCCACTGGCGGGACCGGCACCCGTGACGAGGGCCCGGCAGGTGCCGAGCCCGTCACCCAGACCACGCCGAGCGCCCATCCGTCGTCCCCGGCGGAGCCCGCGCCCCGGGTCGATCCCGTATCGCTGCTCAAGCACGATCCCAAGGTCAGCGAGCGGGTCAGGGCGGACCTGAAGCCCTGCAGCGGCTCCGAGTACCCGGTGGACTCCTCGTACGGCACCCTGACCGGCGGCTCCTCGCCCGATGTCGTGGTCAACGTGATGACCTGCGGCGACTCGGTGGGCGTCGGCACCTATGTGTACCGCCCGCAGAGCAACGGCACGTACGAGGACGTGTTCGCCGTCGAGCAGCCCGCGGTGTACGGCACCATCGACCGCGGTGATCTGGTGGTGACGGCCCAGGTGTACGGGAAGAAGGACTCGGTCGCGTACCCCTCCGGCGAGGAAGTGATCACCTACCGCTGGGCGAACAACCGGTTCAGCGAGCACGACCGGGTGCACAACGATTTCAACCGAGCCGTCGGTGACGGAGAGGCCGGTCTTCCGGGATCCGCTCAGCCGGCGGGGAACTGAGAGCAGTCCGATGGCCGAGACCCACGTCCTGTTCGTCGAGGACGACGATGTCATCCGCGAGGCCACTCAGCTGGCGCTGGAGCGCGACGGCTTCGCGGTCACCGCGATGCCCGACGGACTGTCGGGCCTGGAGGCATTCCGGGCCGACCGCCCGGACATCGCCCTGCTCGATGTGATGGTGCCGGGCCTCGACGGGGTCAGCCTCTGCCGCCGTATCCGCGACGAGTCGACCGTTCCCGTGATCATGCTGTCGGCCCGGGCCGACTCGATCGACGTGGTGCTCGGCCTGGAGGCCGGTGCCGACGACTACGTCACCAAGCCCTTCGACGGGGCGGTCCTGGTCGCGCGGATCCGTGCCGTGCTGCGGCGCTTCGGCCATGCGTCGGGCGGGCGGCCGGGCAACGGGGAGCCGGAGCCGCAGCACATCGGCGGGGTGCTGGCCTTCGGCGACCTGGAGGTCGACACCGAAGGCATGGAGGTCCACCGGGCCGGCGAACACGTGGCGCTGACCCCGACCGAGATGCGGCTGCTGCTGGAATTCTCCGCCGCGCCCGGCACGGTGCTCTCCCGCGACAAGCTCCTGGAACGGGTCTGGGACTACGGGTGGGGCGGTGACACCCGGGTCGTGGATGTCCATGTGCAGCGGCTGCGCACCAAGATCGGCCAGGACCGGATCGAGACGGTCCGCGGCTTCGGCTACAAGCTCAGGCCATGAAGCGGCTCGCCCTGCGGACGGGTGTCCGCTGGAAGATCAGCATCGCCATCGCCGCGGTCGGCGCGCTGATCGCGGTCGCGCTCAGCCTCGTGGTCCACAACGCCGCCCGGGTCTCGATGCTGGAGAACGCGCGCGAGGTCCAGCTGGAACGGCTGAAGTACGCGCAGCTGCTGTACGAGGCGAAGAAGACGCAGAAGGCCGATCCCCGGTTCGGCGCCAAGCTCAACGACCCGACGATGCCGCGCAGCCTGCGCGCGGAGACCAGCCGTAACCGGCGTGCCACGCATGTCCAGGAGCTCAGGAACGGGGTGCCCGACGTGTGGGCGGCCGTGCCGGTCGGCAACGGCAACGTCCTCTCGCTGCACACCCCTTTCGCCGACCGCACCGCCACGGTGCTGGGGGATCTCGACCGGGCGCTGATCATCGGCTCGGTCTCGGTGGTGTTCGGCGGCTGCGCGCTGGGCGTACTGATCGGCGGGCAGCTGTCGCGCCGGCTGCGCAAGGCGGCGGCCGCGGCGGGCAGGGTCGCGCAGGGCCATACGGATGTACGGGTCCGGGAGGCCGTCGGCGGTGTGGTCCAGGACGAGACGGACGAGCTGGCCCGCGCGGTGGACGCGCTGACGGACGCGCTGCACGAACGGATCGAGGCGGAGCGCCGGGTCACCGCGGACATCGCGCACGAGCTGCGTACGCCGGTGACGGGCCTGCTGACAGCGGCCGAGCTGCTGCCCCCGGGCCGTCCCACCGAGCTCGTACGGGACCGGGCGCAGGCGATGCGCACCCTGGTCGAGGACGTGCTGGAGGTCGCGCGGCTGGACAGCGCGTCGGAACGGGCCGAGCTGCAGGAGATCGCCCTGGGCGAGTTCGTCAGCCGGCGGGTCGCGTTGTTGGACCCGGAGGTGCGGGTGCAGGTGGTGCACGAGTCCTGGGTCAACACCGATCCGCGCCGGCTGGAGCGGATCCTCGGCAATCTGCTCGGCAACGCCGCCAAGCACGGGGCCACACCGGTGGAGGTCACGGTCGAGGGCCGGGTGGTGCGGATCCGCGATCACGGTGCCGGATTCCCGGCGGCGCTGCTGTGTGAGGGGCCGAGCCGGTTCCGTACCGGAAGCAGTGACCGGGCCGGGCACGGACACGGTCTTGGGCTGACGATCGCCGCCGGTCAGGCACGGGTCCTCGGGGCCCGGCTGACCTTCCGCAACGCCGGGCCGGACGGAGCGGCGAAGGGCGCGGGCGGGGCGATCGCCGTGCTGTGGCTGCCCGAGCACGCGCCGACGAACACCGGCAGCTTCCCGGTCCTGCGCCTGTCCGAACAGCGCACGCCGGACAGCGGCGACGAGGAGAGCGCGGGGGCCGGCCGCAGCCGGACCGACTGCTGAACCGGATACGGGAGGAGGCTCCCGGGCGCGTCCCGGGAGCCTCCTCGTACGCGGGCGGGCTCGTGCACAGTCCGTAGGAAGTCGGCGCGGGTGAGCCGCTCGTACGCAGCTCGTGCGCCGTGCGCTGCTCGTACATCGCCCGTACGCCGTGTGCCGCGTGCTGTGTGCCCTACCCCGCTCGCACGCCGCTCGCACCCCGCTCGTGTGCCGTGAAGGGTCAGACGGTCTCGGGCTGCCTGGCCTCGGCGTCCGCGGCCGGCGTCCCGGTGCCGTCCGGCGATGTGGTCTCCGGGACCGCTCCCCGCAGCGGGACCTCCTTGACGAACACCGATGCGAGCAGGGCGACTACCCCGACCGAGGCGCCCACCAGGAACGCGATGTGGGTACCGGACGACACCGCGAACTGGTACGCCTCACGCACCGCTTCCGGCAGCTTCGCCAGGCTCGCCGCGTCCAGCTGCGCGGACTGTGCCGTGGCCGCCCCGCCGCCGCGGGCCACCATCTCGTCCTGCACCCGCCCGGTGAACAGCGCCCCCATGATCGCGACACCGAAGGAGCTGCCGAGCGTGCGGAAGAGGGTGGTCGCGGAGGAGGCGACTCCCATGTCCCTCATCTCCACACTGTTCTGCGCGACGAGCATCGTGATCTGCATCAGGAAGCCCATGCCCGCGCCGAGCACCGCCATGTAGATGCCCGAGGTGAGACGCGTGGTGCCGGTGTCCATCTGCGAGAGCAGGAACAGACCGGTCACCATCAGGACCGAGCCCACGACGGGGAAGACCTTGTACCTGCCGGTGCTGGTGGTGATCCGTCCCGCGATCAGCGACACGGCCATCATCGCCAGCAGCATCGGCAGGAGCAGCAGACCCGAGTTGGTCGCCGAGGCGCCCTGTACGGACTGCTGGTACAGCGGCAGGAAGAGCACCGCGCCGAACATCACGAAGCCCGACATGAAGCCGACGACGGACATCAGGGTGAAGTTGCGGTTGCGGAAGATGTGCAGCGGGATGATCGGTTCTGCGGCCTTCGTCTCGACGAAGACGAAACCGGCGAGCGAGGCGACACCGATTGCGATGAGCTCCATGATCACGGCGGAGTTCCAGTCGTACTCCGAACCGCCCCAGGTGGTGACCAGCACGATCGCGGTGATGCCGAGGGTCAGCAGCGCGGCACCGAGGTAGTCGACCTTCGTCTCGGCGCGCCGCCGCTTCGGCAGGTGCAGCACGGCGGTGACCATGGCCAGGGCGACCGCGCCCAGCGGCAGGTTGATGTAGAAGCTCCAGCGCCAGCCGAGGTGGTCGGTGATGGTGCCGCCGACCAGCGGTCCGCCGATCATGGCGACGGCCATGACGCCGGCCATCATGCCCTGGTACTTGCCGCGCTCGCGGGGCGGCACCAGGTCGCCGATGATCGCCATGACGCCGACCATCAGGCCGCCCGCGCCGAGCCCCTGGACCGCCCGGAAGCCGATCAGCTGGCCCATGTCCTGGGCCATTCCGCTCAGTACCGAGCCGATCAGGAAGAGCACGATGGACGTGAGGAACACGCCCTTGCGCCCGTACATGTCGCCGAGCTTGCCCCAGATGGGGGTGGAGGCCGCGGTGGCCAGGGTGTACGCGGTGACGACCCAGGACAGGTGCTCCAGGCCGCCGAGGTCACCGACGATGGTCGGCATGGCCGTGCCGACGATCAGGTTGTCCAGCATGGCGAGCAGCATCGTGATCATCAGGGCCAGCATCACCACCCGGACACTGCGCTGCTGCTTCCCGGGTATCCCGGCGGGCAGGTCGCCCGCCTTCCCACCCGGCGTCTTCTTCACATCGGACATCCGTCCCCACTCCCCTGGTCCCCTGTGCACACCAGGCACTTACTTGCCGCCCGGCTAGTTGATTACACTGGGCAAAGTAGACGGGCAACTAGCCGGTCGTCAAGTAAGTTTCGAGGAGAGCACCATGGGCGGCACACCGCAGCCACGCCGGGGCAACACGCGCCAGCGGATCCAGGACGTCGCCCTGGAGCTCTTCGCCGAACAGGGCTACGACAAGACCTCCCTGCGCGAGATCTCCGAGCGGCTGGATGTCACCAAGGCCGCGCTGTATTACCACTTCAAGACCAAGGAAGACATCCTGGTCAGCATCTTCGACGACCTGAACCGGCCGATCGAGGAGCTGATCGAATGGGGCAGGGGGCAGCCCCGCACCCTGGAGACGAAGCAGGAGATCCTGCGCCGCTACAGCGGGGCCCTGGAGTCGGCCGCCCCGCTCTTCCGGTTCATGCAGGAGAACCAGGCGACCGTACGGGACCTCAGCATCGGGGTCACCATCAAGGACCGCGTCCTCGCCCTGGTCGACCTGATCAAGGAACCCGACGCGCCACTGACCGACCAGGTGCGCTGCTTCAGCGCGCTCTTCACGATGCACGCGGGCATGTTCGCCCTCAAGGACGTCGAAGGCGACCCCGAGGACAAGCGCAAGGCCGTCCTCGAAGTCGCCTTCGAGCTGGTCACCCGGGCCCACGGCCCGGGCTCCGCGGAGTAACGGGGAGCCGCCCGGCGGCCCGGGTTCCGCGGTGCAACGGGGATCCACCCGGCCGGGTCAGACCCGGACGCCCTCCTTGTGGAGGAACGAGACCGGGTTGACCGCGGAACCGTAGTCGGCGGTGCGCCGGATCTCGAAGTGCAGGTGCGGGCCGCTGGAGTTGCCGGTGTTGCCGGAGAGGGCGATCTTCTCGCCCGTCTTCACGGTCTCGCCGATGCGCACATCGATCCGCGACAGATGGGCGTACTGCGAGTACAGGCCGTTGGCGTGCTTGATCACGACGGCGTTGCCGTACGCGGGACCGTCACCGCCGCCGTTCGGCCCGGCCTTCACGACGGTGCCGCCGTGTGCGGCCTCGACCCTGGTGCCGACCGGCACGGCGAAGTCCTGGCCGGAGTGCTTGTGGGCCCAGCGGCTGCCGTCGCTGCCGAAGCTCGCGCTGAGCACGTAGCGGTTCACCGGGGTCTCCCAGCCGGCGGCCTTCTTCGCGGCCGCCTTCTCGGCAGCGGCGCGTTCCGCCGCGGCCGCCTTGGCCGCCTTGCCCTGCGCCGCCGCCTGCACGGCGACCGATTCGGCCGCGGCGCTGTCGACCAGGCTCGCAGTACCGGGGACCCCCGCCGGGCCGGCCGCGAACGCAGCACCCGCGCCGAGAACCATCGATGTCCCGAGACCGGCTGCCACCACGGCGCCACGGACACGGGACAGCGACGGGCGGCGGGAGTGCTGGAACGAAACGCGCTTCGACATAAGCGGAAATCCTCCGGAGATGACTGGACCCGGCGCTCCGGCCGGGCTGGCCATCCCTTGGTAACCCGCACCCCCAGTCATGCTCAAACACCCCATCTACGAACAAAAGCCGTATCGGGCATCTCGGGAATTCACCATCGACGGCTTCGCACGCCCCATGCCCGGACGCGTCGAAACTCTTTTTCGGACAGGTTTAACTCCAGCTCAAAACCTGTCTAACCGGACCAAACCTAGCGATTCAGGCTTATCCCTCCACGGCTTCGAAGGCCCCGCCCCACGCCGGGGCCGAGGCCCCTGCCGCGATCACGCCGGGCCCCCCTACCTCCCCTAGTAGGCCCCGCAAGGGCTGTGTGGCATGTCACCGTCGGCGGGACGGAAGGACGTCCGATTCGGGACCTTCGACCCGCGCTCTGGCTACGCTGACACGGCGACCAGCTGAACGAACTGCTCGGCCGGGCGGGCACCCAGCAGTGGCACGACGTCATCCTGCTGGCGGCCGGTCACTGCGGCCGCCGCGAACACCCCGCTCTGGTCAACGGGTTGCTGAACGTGGAGCCCGGACCGGCGGGCACCGTCTCCCGGGAGGAGATCGGCGTGTTGGCCGCACTCTGCGCCCAGCATGCGACCTGGCCGGGCGAGACGACCCGCACCAGGGTCCGCGCCGCCGTGGACGCGTTCTTCCCGCCGAGATCCGACCGGGACGTACGGCTGCTCTCCCGCCTGGGGCTGTCCACCCTGAACCACCTCCCCGGCTCTGTCCCCGCTCGAAGCCCTGCCCGGGCTCCGGGTCGCCGTCTCCGGCAGCCATCAGGTCGTCGGCGGCGAGGGCCTCGACATACGCCGCTGACGACAGCACAGCGGCACGGCGGACCGGGCAGACTCGGCGGACTCCGCGGACTCCACAAAGAGGGGCTGCCCCGGACCGTTTGCACGGTTCCGGGGCAGCCCCTGCGGATGCTCGGGCGCTAGGCCCTCGGACGCGTCCTCACACGTCCTTCGACATGTTCGGTCCCGCACCGCCCGCCGCCTGCTCGATCGGGGGGACGTCGGGCAGAGCCGACTTCTCCTCGCCGCGGAAGGTGAACGTCTTCTCCTCACCCTCGCCCTCGGTGCCGACGACCACGATGTGACCGGGGCGCAGCTCACCGAAGAGGATCTTCTCGGAGAGGATGTCCTCGATCTCGCGCTGGATCGTCCGTCGCAGCGGCCGGGCGCCCATCACGGGGTCGTAGCCCTTCTTCGCCAGCAGCGACTTGGCTTCCGAGCTCAGCTCGATGCCCATGTCGCGGTCCTTCAGGCGCTCGTCCACCTTGGCGAGCATGAGGTCGACGATCTGGATGATGTCTTCCTCGGTGAGCTGGTGGAAGACGACCGTGTCGTCGACACGGTTGAGGAACTCGGGGCGGAAGTGCTGCTTGAGCTCTTCGTTGACCTTGTTCTTCATCCGCTCGTAGCCGGTCTTGACATCGCCCTGGGCGGCGAAGCCCAGGTTGAAGCCCTTGGAGATGTCCCGGGTCCCGAGGTTGGTCGTCATGATGATGACCGTGTTCTTGAAGTCCACGACCCGGCCCTGGGAGTCGGTCAGGCGACCGTCTTCCAGAATCTGGAGCAGGGAATTGAAGATATCGGGGTGGGCCTTCTCGACCTCGTCGAAGAGAACGACGGAGAACGGCTTGCGGCGCACCTTCTCGGTGAGCTGGCCGCCCTCTTCGTAACCCACGTAGCCGGGGGGAGAACCGAAGAGGCGGGAAACCGTGTGCTTCTCGCTGAACTCCGACATGTCGAGCGCGATCAGCGCGTCCTCGTCGCCGAAGAGGAATTCGGCGAGCGTCTTGGACAGCTCCGTCTTACCGACACCGGACGGGCCGGCGAAGATGAACGAGCCACCGGGGCGCTTCGGGTCCTTCAGGCCGGCTCGCGTACGGCGGATCGCCTGCGAGAGGGCCTTGATGGCGTCCTTCTGGCCGATGACGCGCTTGTGGAGCTCGTCCTCCATGCGCAGCAGCCGGGAGGACTCCTCCTCCGTCAGCTTGAAGACCGGGATGCCGGTCGCGGTGGCCAGGACCTCGGCGATCAGCTCGCCGTCGACCTCGGCCACGACATCCATGTCGCCGGCCTTCCACTCCTTCTCGCGCTTGGTCTTCGCGGCGAGGAGCTGCTTCTCCTTGTCGCGCAGGGACGCGGCCTTCTCGAAGTCCTGCGAGTCGATCGCGGACTCCTTGTCGCGGCGGACGCCCGCGATCTTCTCGTCGAACTCGCGGAGGTCCGGCGGCGCGGTCATCCGGCGGATGCGCATCCGGGAACCGGCCTCGTCGATCAGGTCGATCGCCTTGTCCGGCAGGAAGCGGTCCGAGATGTACCGGTCCGCCAGCGTCGCGGCCTGGACCAGCGCCTCGTCCGTGATGGAGACGCGGTGGTGGGCCTCGTAGCGGTCGCGCAGTCCCTTGAGGATCTCGATGGTGTGCGGCAGCGACGGCTCCGCGACCTGGATGGGCTGGAAGCGGCGCTCCAGCGCGGCGTCCTTCTCCAGGTGCTTGCGGTACTCGTCGAGCGTCGTCGCACCGATGGTCTGCAGCTCGCCGCGGGCCAGCATCGGCTTGAGGATGCTGGCGGCGTCGATCGCGCCCTCGGCGGCGCCCGCACCCACCAGGGTGTGGAGCTCGTCGATGAACAGGATGATGTCGCCGCGGGTGCGGATCTCCTTGAGGACCTTCTTCAGGCGCTCCTCGAAGTCACCGCGGTAGCGGGAGCCGGCGACCAGTGCGCCGAGGTCGAGGGTGTAGAGGTGCTTGTCCTTGAGGGTCTCGGGCACCTCGCCCTTGACGATGGCCTGCGCCAGTCCCTCGACGACCGCCGTCTTGCCGACGCCGGGCTCGCCGATGAGAACCGGGTTGTTCTTGGTACGGCGGGACAGCACCTGCATGACCCGCTCGATCTCCTTCTCGCGCCCGATGACCGGGTCGAGCTTGGATTCACGGGCAGCCTGAGTGAGATTCCGGCCGAACTGGTCGAGCACCAGGGACGTGGAGGGCGTGCCTTCCGCGGGGCCGCCCGCGGTTGCCGCCTCCTTGCTGCCCGAGTACCCGGAGAGCAGCTGGATGACCTGCTGCCGCACCCGGTTCAGGTCGGCGCCCAGCTTCACGAGGACCTGGGCGGCGACGCCCTCGCCCTCGCGGATCAGGCCGAGCAGGATGTGCTCGGTGCCGATGTAGTTGTGGCCGAGCTGGAGGGCCTCACGGAGCGACAGCTCCAGGACCTTCTTGGCCCGGGGGGTGAAGGGGATGTGCCCGGACGGAGCCTGCTGGCCCTGACCGATGATCTCCTCAACCTGCTGGCGGACCGCCTCGAGCGAAATCCCGAGGCTCTCCAGGGCCTTAGCGGCGACACCCTCACCCTCGTGGATAAGGCCCAGGAGGATGTGCTCGGTGCCGATGTAGTTGTGGTTGAGCATCCGGGCTTCTTCCTGAGCCAGGACGACAACCCGCCGCGCGCGGTCGGTGAACCTCTCGAACATCGTTAATCGCTCCTCAGAGCGGTCAGGCAGTAAGGGGTCGGTCCCCTCCCTGTCCTTCCGCAGCTTAGTCCCGCAAGCGGGGACCGCTCATTCCAACTGCCGACACCGTCCTTGGCCTCCTGCCCCGAACGCCGACATCTGCTCCAACCCGATGGTGCGAGACGATGTTCCCGCAGGCCAGGCAGATACGCCTTTCGCCAGTACGCCGATGGCGAACGTGAGATGCCCGGGCCTGCGTGTCGCCCCTCCCCACTAGGGATGTCTTACCCGCTATTACAGACAGTCCATGCGGCGCGCGCCGGTTCCCTCCGCTACGGGCGAACATATTTGCGCGCCCGAATACGCCTCTGCGCACCCATCCCGGACACACCACGCACCTGGCCGCACACTCCGCGTAACCTCCGGGGTGGATCGGCCGTTCTTCTGACATGGCCATCACCGTCCCGCCCGCCCCGCCGTCGTCCGCCGACGACCGCAGGAGCCACGACGACTACGCGCCGTGGGCACGGTGGTACGAGCGCGAGCTCGGCTGGGCAACGGAGGGCACCGCGCCGGTGCGGTTGCTGACCGGGCTGCGGTTCGACGTCCTGGAGGTGCCCGCGGCCGCCGGCCGTGCGGCGCTGCGGCGGGTGGGCCGCAGCGGGCCCGTGGCGCTGGCGGGCGCACGGATGAGCCTGCTGGTGGCGGCGGGAAGCGCCGACGAACTACCCGGGCTGCTCGACTGGCTGGAGTGGGGCGGGGTCACCCTCTCACTGACCGCCATCGGCACGGACGGCCGGATCACCGCGCCGATGCCGCCCGGCGGGGTGCCGAGCCGACCGGGGGCCGCCGTATGGCTGCGGCCCCCCGGGCCACGGCACGAGGGAGAGCCGGAGCTCCCGGCCCTCGTCGGCCTCGGGAGCAGGGGTGGGGATGCTCCCGATCTCGTACGGCTCGTGGACGCGGTGGCGACGGAATGCCACCGGGTCCGGTTGATGCGCGCCCGAACGGGGCGGTCGGCCGAAGGGCCGACAGCTCAGCCGTTGGCCTTCTCGTAAGCTTCACGGATCTCCGCGGGAACACGGCCGCGGTCATTCACATTGTGGCCGTTCTCGCGCGCCCACTTACGGATCTCCGCGGTGTCCTTGTTGCCGCCCGCAACGGCACGGCCCTTGCCACGGCCGGCCGTGGCACGGCCACCCGTACGCCGGCCACCCTTGGTGTACGGCTCAAGAAGACCACGCAGCTTGTCGGCGTTGCTCGTGGTGAGGTCAATCTCGTACGTCTTGCCATCCAGAGCGAACGTGACGGTCTCGTCGGCCTCGCCACCGTCGAGGTCATCGACAAGAAGGACCTGAACCTTCTGTGCCACCGGATTTCCTTTCATCGAAAATGCAGTACGCGGAAAGGAAACCGCTTTTCTTCGAAAAACACAAACCCTCGGGAGAGGTTCAGGATCGCAAGAAGACGGGAAACGTGCGCGATTCGGACATAGAGCTACGGCTTCTTGTGGCGGTCACAGGTGCAGAAGCATCCGGCTGTTGCCCAAGGTGTTCGGCTTCACCCGTTCGAGACCCAGGAACTCCGCTACACCCTCGTCATAGGAACGCAGCAGCTCGCTGTAGACATCTCCGTCGACCGGCGTCTCTCCGATCTCCACGAAGCCGTGCTTCGCGAAGAAGTCGACTTCGAAGGTGAGACAGAAAACCCGCCGTACGCCCAGCCAACGGGCGGTCTGCAACAACTTGTCCAGTACTTGATGTCCGACTCCGGCGCCCCTGATGCTGTGGTCGACCGCCAGAGTGCGCACTTCGGCCAGGTCTTCCCACATCACGTGCAGTGCGCCGCAGCCGATGACCCGGGCATCCTCGTCGCGTTCCGCGATCCAGAACTCCTGGATGTCCTCGTAAAGCGTCACCGTCGCTTTGTCGAGCAGGATGCCTTCGCGTACGTACCCGTCGAGGAGACGGCGGACCGAGGCCACATCGCTGGTCCTGGCACGGCGGACAGTGATGGCCACGTTTATAACCGACGGCTCGGTACGGAAATCGGTATGCGGAAGCTCTGAGGACATACCCAGACGCTATCGCCCGGTCTCCGGGCCCGCGCCATCGACCGGATCTCCGGCCTGTTCATCAGCCGGTCCGCCCGCGCCTTCACCGGCCGCTTCCGGTGCCGCGGAACCGGAGGCTCCGGGCAGATCGGGCCGGACGATCCGCATGGCGTCCCGGAGGGCCTCGCGTTGCTCCGGGGACATCATGCCGAAGAACGCGACAAGAGCCGCGGCGGGGTTGTCACTGCGCGACCAGGCCTCGTTCATCAGTGCGGCCGAGTAGGCGGCACGGGTGGAGACCGCCGTATATCGATATGCGCGGCCGTCGACTTCCCTGCGCACCCAGCCCTTCTGATGGAGATTGTCCATTACCGTCATGACGGTGGTGTAGGCGATGGAGCGTTCCTGCTGAAGGTCCTCAAGGACTTCGCGCACAGTGACCGGACGGTTCCATTGCCAGACCCGTGTCATCACGGCGTCTTCCAGATCTCCCAATTGGCGGGGCACAATGTCACTTTAGTGCCAGATGCCTGGAATGCCCGGTAATTTATGCAGCGAAAGGGCGCACGGCTCTCCGGGAGCCGTGCGCCCTTTGCGTGCTGCGGGGCGTCAGACGCCGCCGGCCCGCGGGGTCTGCTGGACCGAATCGGCACGAGCGAGCGCCGAGTCCACGGCCGCGTCCTCCTTGGCCTTGTTGGGACCGCCCTGGCTCTTGACGATCGTCACGACGAGGCCGATGAAGAAGGCGGCCATCACCACGGGGGGCAGGAGCGCGGCTACGTAGTCCATGGCATCCAGAGTAGCGAGGCCGGTACGGGCTTCCGCGCACCCCCTCCACGTTGCGGCCGGCTATCCCGCGGCGCGCTGCTGCGGCGGCGGGGCCGGGCGACGGCGGGGCGGGAAGACCTCGGAGGGCTTGGGCGCCGGGCGCCCGGGCGGCGGGGTCGGCCGGGGCGGTGCCGTCGGCGCCTTCGGCTGTTCGGGTTCGGTCTCACCGGCCGACCGGCCGCCGGGCAGGGCGAGAAGCCTGCTGCGGGGCGCAGGGGCGGCCATCGGTACGGCACGTCCGGCGAGGCGGGCCCGCACCGACCGCTCCGCGAGCATCTGACAGCGTTCCAGGAGGGCCGCGGCCACCGGTCTGTGGCGCAGGGCGCGCAGCGCGGCGAGGTCGTCGGGACGGGGGTCGTATCCGCCCGCCAGGGCGTCCTGGAGCAGCTCCAGATAGCCGCTGACGGAGCCGGGCAGGGCGTTGCGGTAGCGGACGAGGTCGGCGAGGAGGAACGTGCGGAGCCGTCCCGCCTCGCCGACCGCCTCGTCCACGGCGCCCGCCAGTCGCAAGCAGTCCTGGACGTCCTCGTCGGGCAGGGGCGTGGGGTGAAGGGCGATGGCGAGGGCGCGTCGGAGCACACGCAGCTCGTCCGCGCTGAACGCCATACCGCCGCGTGATCCGTAAGGCGTGGGCATGAAGCGACAATACGTGCTAATTGGACAAAATCCGCTTAACGGGTCGTCGCGGCGCGGCGGCGGCCACCGGTCCGCCGCACCGTTCCCGCGCAGGTACGCCCCGCACCCGCTACATCCGGGAGACGTTCCGCTCGTACACCAGGCGCAGACCGATCAGGGTGAGCCAGGGTTCGTGCTCGTCGATCACGGAGGACTCGCCCAACACCATCGGCGCAAGGCCGCCCGTCGCGATGACGGTGACGTCGTCGGGGTCGACGGCCAGCTCCTTCTTCATCCGTGCGACGACGCCGTCGACCTGGCCGGCGAAGCCGTAGATGATGCCCGACTGCATCGCCTCGACCGTGTTCTTGCCGATCACGCTGCGCGGCCGGGCCAGCTCGATCTTGCGGAGCTGGGCGCCCTTGACACCGAGCGCCTCGACCGAGATCTCGATGCCCGGGGCGATGACACCGCCGGTGTACTCGCCCCGGGCGGAGACCGCGTCGAAGGTGGTGGCCGTACCGAAGTCGACGACGATCGCCGGACCGCCGTACAGGTCGACGGCGGCGACCGCGTTGATGATGCGGTCCGCGCCGACCTCCTTCGGGTTGTCCATCAGGATCGGCACGCCGGTCTTGATGCCCGGCTCGACGAGGACCGCGGGGACGTCGCCGTAGTAGCGGCGGGTCACCTCGCGCAGCTCGTGCAGGACGGCCGGGACCGTGGAGCAGATCGCGATGCCCTCGATGCCGTCGCCCAGCTCCATGCCCAGCAGTGGGTGCATGCCCATCAGGCCCTGGAGCAGCACCGCGAGCTCGTCGGCGGTACGGCGGGCGTCGGTGGAGATCCGCCAGTGCTCAACGATCTCCTCACCGTCGAACAGGCCGAGGACGGTGTGGGTGTTGCCGACGTCGATGGTGAGCAGCATCAGACGTCGGCCCCGTCGGTGTCGCGGAAGTCCAGGCCGATGTCGAGGATCGGCGAGGAGTGGGTGAGCGCGCCGACGGCCAGGTAGTCGACGCCCGCCTCCGCGTAGGCGCGTGCGGTGTCCAGGGAGAGCCGGCCGGAGGACTCCAGGACCGCGCGGCCGCCGACCAGGGCGACCGCCTCGGCGGTCTGCAACGGGGTGAAGTTGTCCAGCAGGATCAGATCGGCACCCGCGTCGAGGACCTCGCGGACCTGCTGCAGGGTGTCTACCTCGACCTCGATCGGTACGTCCGGGAACTCGTCGCGCACCCGCTTGAAGGCTTCGGCAACGCCGCCGGCCGCGACCACGTGGTTGTCCTTGACCAGTGCCGCGTCCGACAGCGACATGCGGTGGTTGACGCCGCCGCCGCAGCGCACCGCGTACTTCTCCATGGCGCGCAGGCCCGGGGTGGTCTTGCGGGTGTCGCGGACCTCGGCCTTCGTGCCTTCGAGGACATCGGCCCAGGCGCGGGTGGCGGTCGCGATGCCGGAGAGCCTGCAGAGCAGGTTGAGCGCGCTGCGCTCGCCGGTGAGCAGGTCGCGGGTGCGGGTGGTGACGGTCAGCAGCTTCTGACCGGGGACGACGCGGTCGCCGTCCTCGACGTGGCGCTCGACCGCGAACTCGTCCGCGCAGACGATGGACAGGACGGCCTCGGCGACGCGCAGACCGGCCACGACACCCGCCTCACGGGCGGTGAAGTCGCCGGTGGCCACGGCGTCCTCGGCGACGGTCGCGACGGTGGTGACGTCGACACCGCCGTCGAGGTCCTCCTCGATGGCGACGTGCGCGATGTCCTCGACCTGGACCGGGTCCAGGCCCGCGTCGGCGAGCAGCTGGGCGAGGTCGGGGTCGAGGCCGCACTTCAGGGGGTTGAGCTCGTAGAACTCCTCCGCGCCGCAGCCACAGCCGTCCCCGCAGCCGCCCTCGGACGGTGCGGGCGCGCCGATCTGGATCAGCGGTACGTCCACGGGTGTGGGGCGCGGATTCTCTTCGGGCGTGCTCACGGTTGCGGCTCCTCGGTGACGTCGGCGGGGTGAATCAGGGGTGCTGTTGCTGCGCAGTCTGGCGCCTGCGCCGGGCGTACGGGCCCGAATGCCTCGGTCTCCGTCCGACGGAGGACCGGTTGACGCTCCGGGGTGAGCCGGACGACGAGGTGGCGGCGCCAGTTCTCGTCGTCGCGCTCGGGCCGGTCCTCGCGCCAGTGGCAGCCGCGGGTCTCCTCGCGCCGGCGGGCGGCGGCGACCAGGACGCGCGAGACGAGCAGCAGGTTGGTGGCCTCCCACGCCTCGACGCCGGGCACCGCACCCTTGGGGTCACCAGCCTCGCCTGCCTCGCCGGTCTCGACGGCCTCGGCGGTCCCGACGGCCTCGGCGGCGCTGTTGTGCAGGGCCTCCAGCTCATCGGCGGCGACGGCCAGGCTCTCGGCGGAGCGGAGGACTCCGGCGCCCCTGGTCATGATCCGCTGGATCGTGCCGCGGACCTCGGGGGCGAGCAGCGGTGAGGGGGCAGGAAGGGGACCGTCCGTCGCGGCGTCCGCGCGGGGCCGGTCCTCGACGATGTCCGCCGCGATGCGCTCGGCGAAGACGAGACCCTCCAGGAGGGAGTTGGACGCCAGCCGGTTCGCGCCGTGCACGCCGGTGCAGGCGACCTCGCCGCAGGCGTACAGGCCGGGCACGGTGGTACGTCCCCGCAGGTCGGTGCGGATGCCGCCGGAGGCGTAGTGCGCGGCGGGGGCGACCGGGATCGGCTCGGTGACCGGGTCGATGCCGTGGGCGCGGCAGGCCGCCAGGATCGTGGGGAAGCGCTGTTCCCACATCTCGGCACCGAAGTGACGGGCGTCGAGGTACATGTGCTCGGTGCCGTGCAGCTGCATCCGGCGGGTGATGGCCTTGGCGACGATGTCGCGCGGGGCCAGTTCCGCCAGTTCGTGCTGCCCCACCATGAAGCGCGTGCCGGACGCGTCGACGAGATGGGCGCCCTCGCCCCGTACCGCTTCCGAGACGAGGGGCTGCTGGCCCTCGGAGTCGGCGCCGAGGAAGAGGACCGTCGGGTGGAACTGGACGAATTCGAGGTCGGATACCTCCGCACCGGCCCGCAGCGCCAGGGCCACGCCGTCGCCGGTGGAGACCGCCGGGTTGGTGGTGGCGGAGAAGACCTGGCCCATGCCGCCGGTCGCGAGGACCACCGCGGGGGCGCGGACCGCGCCGACGCCGTCGTGCTGGCCCTCACCCATGACGTGCAGGGTGATGCCGGCGGTACGGCCTTCCGCGTCGGTGAGGAGGTCGAGGACGAGGGCGTTCTCGACGGTGTGCAGGGCGGCCTCGCGGACCGCCTCGACCAGGGTGCGGGAGATCTCGGCGCCCGTCGCGTCCCCGCCCGCGTGGGCGATGCGGCGGCGGTGGTGGCCGCCCTCGCGGGTCAGCGCGATGTCACCGCTCTCGGTGGTGTCGAAGTGGGCACCGGTCCCGATCAGCCGGCGTACGGCGTCGGGGCCCTCGGTGACCAGGGTCCGCACCGCGGCCTCGTCGCACAGGCCCGCGCCCGCGACCAGGGTGTCGTCCAGGTGCTGCTCGGGGGTGTCGCCCTCGCCGAGGGCCGCGGCTATGCCGCCCTGCGCCCAGCGGGTGGAGCCGTCGTCGAGGCGGGCCTTGGTGACGACGACGGTGGCGAGACCCGCGGCCGCGCAGCGCAGCGCGGCGGTGAGACCGGCCACGCCGGATCCGACGACCACGACGTCGGCGTCGATGGACCAGCCGGGGGCGGGGGCGGTCAGCCGTATTCCGGTCACGTGGTGGCTCCGAAGGTCAGCGGGATGTTGTCGATGAGGCGGGTCCTGCCGACCTTCGCGGCGACGGCGAGGATCGCGTCACCGGTGGTGCGGTCGTCGGGGATCTCGGTGAAGTCGGCCGGGTCCACGAGCGCCAGGTAGTCCAGGGCGAGCGGCGGCTGTTCGCCGGCCGCGTCGTCGAGGATCAGCCGGGCGGCCGCGCGCACCGCCGCGGGCCCGTCGACGGGGCGGGCCAGGGCCACCGCCTGGGCGTCGGCGGCCGCGCGGGTCTCGCCGAGCGCGGTGAGCGCGGCGGCCCGGCCGGTGGTCGCCGCGGTGGCCTGCGCGCGGGCGTGCAGTGCCTGCTGGGCGGCGAGCCTGTCGCGCGCCGCGAACAGGGCCCGGGACAGGGCGAGGGCGGTGCGCCGCTCCCCGGCGTCCAGGAAGCGGTTGCGGCTGGAGAGCGCGAGGCCGTCCGGCTCGCGGACCGTCTCCACGCCGACGATCTCGACGGGGAAGTTCAGATCGCGCACCATGCGGCGGATCAGCGCCAGCTGCTGGGCGTCCTTCTGCCCGTAGAACGCGGCGTCGGGGCGGGTGAGGTGAAGGAGTTTGGCGACGACGGTGAGCATCCCGTCGAAGTGCCCGGGGCGGGACGCCCCTTCGAGCCGCTCGCCCATGGCGCCCGCCGAGATCCGGACCTGCGGTTCGCCGCCGGGGTAGACCTCGTCGACGGAGGGCGCGAAGACCGCGTCGGCCCCGGCGGCGCCCGCCACAGCGAGATCGGCTTCGAGCGTGCGGGGGTAGCGCTCCAGGTCGGCGGTCTCGCCGAACTGGAGCGGGTTGACGAAGACGGTCACGACGACCTGGCCGTCCGGGCCCGCCGCCGCCCGCGCGGCACGGATCAGGGTGGCATGGCCCTCGTGCAGGGCGCCCATGGTCATGACGACGGCCCGCGGCCCCTTGCGGGGGGCGAACGCGGCGAGCTCGCCGGCCGTACGCAGAAGGGTGGCAGCGGGCGTGCGCGACGGCGCGGCACCGGGAATGTGCGATGGCGCGGCGCCGGGGGTGCGCAACGGCGCGGCAGGACGTGCGGCGACCGGTGCGTGCGGCGTGCCGGGGGTGTGCGGCGTGCCGGGCACGCCGGTGGTGTCGGTCATCGGGGCTCCTGTGATCCGGTGCCACCCGTGGGGCCGGCATTGTCGGCCAGGACGCCGAGCAGGTCCTCGGCCAGCTCCGGCTTGAGCATGCCGTGGGCGAGCGCCCGGTCGGCGGTGGCGCGGGCCATCGCGAGGTAGCCGGCCACGGCCTGCGGTGCGTGCCGGCGCAGCTCGCTTATGTGCGCGGCGACCGTGCCCGCGTCACCGCGGGCCACGGGGCCGGTCAGGGCGGCGTCGCCGGAGCGCAGGGCGTTGTCGAGTGCGGCGCCGAGGAGGGGACCGAGCATCCGGTCGGGGGCGGTGACCCCGGCCGTGCGCAGCAGCTCCATCGACTGGGCGACCAGGGTGACCAGGTGGTTCGCGCCGAGGGCGAGCGCCGCGTGGTAGAGCGGACGGGACTCCTCCGCGATCCACTCGGGCTCGCCGCCCATCTCGATGACCAGCGCCTCGGCGGCGAGCCGCAGCTCCTCGGGAGCCGTCACACCGAAGGAGCAGCCGGCCAGCCGCTGGACGTCGACGGAGGTGCCGGTGAACGTCATCACCGGGTGCAGCGCGAGCGGCAGGGCGCCGGCCCGCGTGGCCGGGTCCAGCACCCGCGTCCCGTACCTCCCCGACGTGTGGACGAGCAGTTGTCCCGGCCGCACCGCGCCCGTCTCGACGAGGCCCTCGACCAGGCCGGGCAGGGCGTCGTCCGGAACGGTCAGCAGCACCAGCTCGGCGCGCGCGAACACCTCGGCGGGCGGCACCAGCGGTACGTCGGGGAGCAGGGCGGCCGCCCTGCGCACCGACGCGTCGGAGACACCCGACACGGCGACCGGTCGGTGCCCGGCGAGTTGCAGGGAGGCGGCCAGAGCGGGGCCGACGCGGCCCGCGCCCACGACGCCGACGGTGAGCCGGGCGGGGCGGTCCCTCGCGTCGAGGGGCTCCTTGGGGGTTGTTGCATTCACGCGGCGGTGGCCTTCCGTTCCAGTCCGCGGGGGGTACCGGACGATTTCTCTGCATGCTACGCCAGCGTTTCGCCCGTGCTCCCGACTGTCCACAGCCTGTGGGAAAAGTCCGCGGGGCGCGGCCCCGGCATCCCGGCGAGCCCGAAAATCGTGCGGGCCCCGGCTGTGCTCTGCGTGATGATCGTCGCATGACAGACATGGCGGGCACGGATCAGCAGGCACGGCACCCGGAGGAGGACGCGCAGGGACAGTCGCAGGCTCAGGAGGACGCGCAGCGGCTGCGCAGGTGGAACGCCCGGCGTGCGGCCGGGCGGGTCCTGTCCAGGCCGCCCATGGACCTCCCGCTCGGTGAACGGCTGGCCGCGCTGGCGGCGGGGGCCGGGGCGGTCACCGACCTCGGCCGTCCCGCGGACCTCTACGGCGATGGCGTCGTCGCCGAGCTGGAGCGGCGGATCGCGGAGCTGCTGGGCATGGAGGCCGCCGTGTTCTTCCCGACCGGGACGATGGCGCAGCAGGTCGCGCTGCGGTGCTGGGCCGGGCGGACCGGGAACCACACCGTGGCGCTGCATCCGCTGGCCCACCCCGAGATACACGAGCGCGGCGCGCTGGGGGCGGTGAGCGGGCTGCGTACCGTCCATCCGACGTCCGAGCCCCGGCTGCCCACGGCCCAGGAGATCCGCGACTTCGCCGAGCCGTTCGGCACGATGATGCTGGAGCTGCCGTTGCGCGACGCCGGTTTCGTCCTGCCGACGTGGGAGGAGCTGGAGGCCGTGGTGGCGGCCGCCCGGGAACGCGATGCGGTGGTGCACATCGACGGCGCGCGACTGTGGGAGTGCGCCCCCCATTTCGGGCGGGGGCTGCCGGAGATCGCGGCGCTCGCGGACAGTGTGTACGTCTCGTTCTACAAGACCCTCGGCGGAATCTCCGGGGCCGCACTGGCCGGTCCCGAGTCCCTGATCGAGGAGGCCCGCACCTGGCGCCACCGGTACGGCGGCCAGCTCTTCCAGCAGTTCCCGGCAGCGCTCGCCGCCCTGATCGGCCTGGAGCAGGAGCTGCCGCCGCTGCCGTCGTACGTGGCCCACGCGAAGGTGGTGGCCGGGGCGCTGGCCGAGGGCTTTCCGGCGGCCGGCGCCGGATGGTTCCGGGTGCATCCGGAACCGCCGCACACCCACCAGTTCCAGGTGTGGCTGCCGTACGGGGCGGATGTCCTGACGGAGGCCGCGGTGCGGCAGGCGGAGGAGACGGGCGTGTCGCTCTTCGGGAACTGGCACCCCGCGTCCGCCGGGCCGCCCGGGGTGTCGTTCACCGAGGTCACGGTGGGCCGGGAAGGGCTGGAGTGGACGGCGCGGGACGTACGGGAGGCGGTGGCGGAGTTCATGAGCCGGGTGGTGGCTCAGGTCCGGTCGTCGGACTGATGTCCGCCGGGCCGGCGGAACCGTTCCCGCGGCGGGAGCGCCCGGAGCGGTGACGGACGGCCCGTAGCACCGACCGGTCGTGCCGGCCCGGCGGTGGCGGTGGCCGTTCCCCCCGCTGAGCCGCGCGGTAGCTGTCGATCATGTGCTGCTGAAGGGCGTTCATGGCCTCAGCGTGGACCGGCACCGGCTCGTGCGGCCCGTCGATTGACGGCCGCCGTCAAGTGAGGCACGGTCTCCGCGCGCACCCCGCACCATGGAGGGGTGAGCGTGCACATCGACATCGCCGGGCTGGCGCCCGAGAGCATTGTCTTCGAGACCTCCCCCTCGCCGAGCTGGGGCTGGCCCTGCATGCCCTCTCCGAGCCCGGCCACCATCCGGGGCTGCACGGCTGGGCGACGGCGACCGCCAGTGCGCTGGAACCCGACCTCGCCGACCGGCTGCACGAGGCCGAGTTCCTGTGGCGCAACACGTTCTCGGACATCTTCCTGCCGTTCGCCGGAGTCCGCGGCGGCAACGGCAGGGCCGGCGCGAACCTCGTCGAGGACCTGGACATCCTCGACCGGCTGGACGACGAGCGGTTCGTCGCCGCCGCCCTGGAGTTCACCTGCTCCAGCCTGTACGGGCTCGGTGCGCCCTCCCCGCTCAGCGACGCGCTGATGCGCGCCCGCGCCCTGGACATGGCGGCGGCACGCGGCCCCCAGCAGGTGGAGTTCGCCCAGCAGCTGCTGGCCGACCCGGCGCCCGTACGCCGCTGGATCCGCCGCCTGTTCGAGGACTGTGACCAGGCGTTCTTCGCCGACACCTGGCGGCGGGTGCAGGTCCAGCTGGTCGCCGACGCACGGCACAAGACCGATCTGCTGCGGCGCAAGGGGATCGGTGAGGCGGTGGGCGCGGTGTCCACGGCGCTGTCGCTCGACGGGACCGGGACCCGGATCAGCGCCGACAAGCTGACCGAGGGCCGGGCCGACGCCGCCGACCCGGCCCTCGGCCGCCCCGGGCTCACCCTCGTCCCGTCCGCCTTCGGCTGGCCACATCTGAACCTGTTGCACGCGCCCGGCTGGCGCCCCGTGATCCACTACCCGGTGCACCGCCCCGAGCTGCCCTCCCCCGCCTCCGTGGAACTGCTCCAGCTGCGCATGGAGGCACTGGCCCACCCGATGCGGATGCGCCTGTGCCGCCATCTCGCCCGGTCCCCGTACACGACCGGCGAACTCGCCGATACGCACGGCATCACGGCGCCCGAGGTCTCCCGGCATCTCGCGACGCTGAAGAAGGCGGGCCTGGTCACCACCCGGCGGCGCGGCCGGTACGTGCAGCACCAGCTGGACCTGACCGCGGTGGCACGGCTCGGCAGCGACTTCCTGGAGGGCATCCTGCGCTGAGCCGCGGCCGGCTCGGCCGAAGCGGATGTGCTCGACCGAAGCAGATGTGCTCGGCCGAAGCGGATGTGCTCGATGGTGCGCGATGCCGGGACACGTACGCCGTGCCCGCCGCCGCGGCGCGCTGTCCGCGTCCGGCAGTCCGGCAGTCCGGTTGCCCCGCCCGCCCGGCAGACCGGCCCGCCCCTGCCGGTCCGGTAAGCCGGCCCGGCCCGGCCGGTCAGCCCGCCCCGCCGCCACCGGCCCGGACCAGCCCCGTCTCGTAGGCGAGGACGACGACCTGCACCCGGTCGCGCAGACTCAGCTTGGTGAGGATGCGGCCCACGTGCGTCTTCACGGTCGCCTCGGAGAGCACCAGGCGTGCCGCGATCTCGCCGTTCGACAGGCCCTGCGCGACCAGGAGCATCACTTCGCGTTCGCGTTCGGTGAGCTTGGCGACGCCCTTGTCCTGCGGTTCGCTGATGCCGCTCGGCAGCAACGACGAGAAACGGTCGAGCAGGCGGCGCGTGGTGGACGGGGCGACGACTGCGTCGCCACTGTGCACGGAGCGGATGGCGGCGAGCAGTTCGGCAGGCGGCACGTCCTTGAGCATGAAGCCGCTGGCCCCGGCCTTCAGTCCGGAGAAGGCGTACTCGTCGAGGTCGAACGTGGTCAGGATGAGCACCTTGGGCGCACCCGGCTGCGCGCAGATGCGACGGGTGGCCTCGACACCGTCCAGCCTCGGCATCCGGACATCCATCAGCACCACGTCGACGGCGGTGGCACGCAGGATCCCGATCGCCTCCGCGCCGTCGCCGGCCTCGGCGACGACCTCCATGTCCGGCTGGGCGGCGAGCACCATCCGGAAGCCGGTGCGCAGCAGCACCTGGTCGTCGACGAGCATCACGCGGATCGCCATGAGGGGTCCTGTCTCCTGTCTGTCCTACGCCGGTACTGCGTCTCTGTACCGCATTGCGTCATTGCGTCCTGGCCAACACGTCTCTAGTGGGCCGGCTTGAGCGGCAGCAGCGCGCTGATCCGGAACCCGCCGCCGGGCCGCGGCCCGGCATCCAGCGTGCCGCCGACCATGCCGACCCGCTCACGCATGCCGATCATTCCGTGGCCCGCGCCGTCGGCGCCGCCGTCCTCGTACAGCTCGTGTGCCGCGCCCCGTCCGTCGTCCTCGACCAGCAGCCCGAGCCCGTCGTCGAAGTAGACCAGCCGCACACTGGCCCCGGCGTCCGGGCCGCCGTGCTTGCGGGTGTTGGTCAGGGCCTCCTGCACGATGCGGTACGCGGTCAGCTCGACCCCGCTGGGCAGCGGCCGGGGCGTGCCCTCGACCTTGAAGTCGACGGCCAGCCCGGTCTGCCTGACCTGCTCGACGAGATCCTCGATCTGCTCGACGTCGGGCTGCGGGACGTACTCCCCGCTCTCCTGGGCATCGCCGGTCCGCAGCACCCCGAGCAGCCGCCGCATCTCGGCGAGGGCCTGCCTGCCGGTACTGGAGATGGTCTCCAGCGCCTGCCGGGCCTGGTCGGGGGCCGCGTCCATGACGTACGCCGCGCCGTCGGCCTGCACCACCATCACCGAGACGTTGTGCGCGACGACGTCGTGGAGTTCGCGGGCGATACGGGCCCGCTCGGCGGCCACCGCGACCTTCGACTGCGCCTCGCGCTCCCGCTCCAGCCGGGCCGCGCGCTCCTCCAGCTGGCTGAAGTAGGCGCGCCGGGTCCGCATCGAGTCGCCGAGCACCCAGGCCAGCACGAACGGCACGGTCATCACGATGCCGATGAAGACCTGCTGGAGCACGCCGGTCTCCGGCACCTCCGACGGCCAGCGCAGCTGGGAGAGTCCGGCCGCGCCCAGGGCGCAGACCAGCGCGAGCCAGGACGCCCAGCGCTCCCCGACGGCGGCCACGGTGAAGACGATCACCAGCATCGCGAAGTCCGCGACACCGGGCAGGACCCCGAACACCAGCTGCGCGGCGCCCATCGCGACGGCGAGCAGCAGCATCTTCTCCGGCGCGCGCCGGCGCAAGGCGACGACGGTGCAGAGGCCGAGGACGATCGGCGCGGCGGCCAGCCGCTCACCCCGGCCGTCCGCGGTCGCCACCATGGACAGGCCGGAGAGCCCGAGGAGGAAGACAGCCCAGAAACTGTCGACGCCCGTCGGGTGTCTGCGGATGAAGTCGTAGAGGCGCTGCACGTAACCCAGCGTAGGGAAAGGCGGGAGGTGCCCGGGTCAGCCGAAGGGCCGATCCAGTTCCAGGGACCGTACTCCCCAAGGTGGAGACTTGGGAACGTGACGGATGAGTGGCGTGGGTGGCAGGCGGCGACAGAGACCGCTTTGTACGGAGACGGGGGGTTCTACCGGAGCCCGGAAGGGCCGGCGGGCCACTTCCGCACCTCCGTCCACGCGTCCCCGCTGTTCGCCTCCGCCATCGCCCGGCTGCTGGTCAAAACGGCGCGGGAGCTGGGCACCGACTCGGTCGACCTGGTCGACCTCGGGGCGGGGCGGGGCGAACTGCTGACGGGGGTGCTGGCGGCGCTGCCGGCCGTGGGCGGCGGCGATCTCGCCGTACGGGCGTGCGCCGTGGAGCTCGCCGACCGCCCGGCCGGCCTGGACCCCCGGATCGAGTGGTGTGCCGAACCGCCGTCGGGGACGCGCGGTCTGCTGTTCGCCAACGAATGGCTGGACAACGTCCCGACCGAGGTCGCCGAGACCGACGCGGACGGCACGGACCGGTACGTCCTCGTGCGGACGGCGGACGGTACGGAACGACTGGGCGAGCCGGTGACCGGCGCCGACGCCGAGTGGCTGCGCCGCTGGTGGCCGTCGGCCGGACCGGGCAGCCGCGCGGAGATCGGCCGCCCGCGCGACGATGCCTGGGCACGAGCGGTGTCCACGCTGGCCGGGGGGCTCGCGGTAGCGGTGGACTACGCCCATGCGCGGGAGGCGCGGCCCCCCTTCGGCACGCTGACCGGCTTCCGGTCCGGACGCGAGGTGCGGCCGGTGCCGGACGGCAGCTGCGACCTCACCTCGCACGTGGCCCTGGACGCGTGCGCGGCCGCGGCCGGGGCCGGCACGGTGCTGACCCAGCGCGAGGCGCTGCACGCCCTCGGCATCGACGGCGGGCGCCCGCCCCTGTCCCTGGCCTCGACCGACCCGGCCGGCTACGTACGGGCCCTCGCCTCGGCGGGCGAGGCGGCGGAGCTGACGGCCCGGGGCGGCCTGGGCGACTTCGGCTGGCTGATGCACCGGAGAGCCTGAAACCCCGGCCCCGCCGCATCCGGTGTCCGGGGCCCGGGACGGCACCCCGGTCGCTCAGGGAATACTGGCCGTATGACGGAGACGACAGTCGGCATCGGCGGCGCGGCGGAGAGCACCGACATGGTGCTCAACATCGGCCCCCAGCACCCCTCCACCCACGGCGTGCTCCGTCTGCGCATCGTCCTCGACGGCGAACGCATCCAGCACGCCGAACCGGTCATCGGCTATATGCACCGGGGCGCGGAGAAGCTGTTCGAGGCACGTGACTACCGGCAGATCGTGATGCTCGCCAACCGCCACGACTGGCTGTCGGCGTTCTCCAACGAGCTGGGCGTCGTGATGGCCGTGGAGCGCATGCTCGGCATGGAGGTCCCGGAGCGCGCGGTCTGGACGCGCACCCTGCTCGCCGAGCTGAACCGGGTCCTGAACCACCTGATGTTCCTCGGCTCGTACCCGCTCGAACTCGGCGGGATCACCCCGGTGTTCTACGCCTTCCGGGAGCGCGAAGAGCTCCAGGCCGTGATGGAGGAGGTCTCGGGCGGCCGGATGCACTACATGTTCAACCGGGTCGGCGGCCTCAAGGAGGACCTCCCCGCGGGCTGGCTCGGCCGCGCCCGGGACGCCATCGCCTCCGTCCGGTCCCGGATGGACGTGTACGACGACCTGGTGCTCGGCAACGAGATCTTCCGGGGCCGTACCCGCGGTGTCGGCGTGCTGTCCGCGAAGACCGTGCACGCCTACGGGGTGTCCGGACCGATCGCCCGCGCCTCGGGCGTCGACTTCGATCTGCGGCGCGACGAACCGTATCTCGCGTACGGGGAGCTCCAGGACACCCTTGAGGTCGTCACCCGTACCGAGGGCGACTGCCTGGCCCGCTTCGAATGCCTGCTGGAGCAGACGCACAATGCCCTGGATCTGGCGGACGCCTGCCTGGACCGGATGGCCGGCCTGGCGCCCGGTCCGATCAACCAGCGGCTGCCCAAGGTGCTGAAGGCCCCCGAGGGCCACACCTACGCCTGGACCGAGAACCCGCTCGGCATCAACGGCTACTACCTGGTGTCCAAGGGCGAGAAGACCCCGTACCGGCTGAAGCTCCGCTCCGCTTCGTACAACAACATCCAGGCGCTCACCGAGCTGCTGCCCGGCACACTCGTCGCCGACATGGTGGCGATCCTGGGATCGCTCTTCTTCGTCGTCGGCGACATCGACAAGTAGGCGGCACCGACACGCAGGCGGCATCGACACGCAGCGGTCGCCCGCTCCGCTACGAGATCGCGGTGCGCAGCTCCACCGCATCGAGCGGCTCGGTCTCGTCGTGCGCGGTCAGGTCGATGACCTTGCCGACGGCCCGGTTCCCGGCCGTGCCCGTGCGGTGCGCGGCCAGTGCCTCCTCGCCGACCACGTCCGCGAGGTCCTCGTTCTGCACGGACTCGATCGCGGCGCGCGCCTTCTGCGTACCGAAGAAGTCGAAGCTGCCCTGCGGCACCGGATGGCGGCGGGACGCCGGGTACGGAGCGACCGGGCCGGCGGCCGGCCCGGCGGACGGCCGGGACGCCGGAAGGGCGGTCGTCGGGCGGAGGTGCTGCGCCCCGGACGCGTCCGCGGCCGCCGTGTGCTTCCCCTGCCCTTCCTCCGCCTCCCCGGCCCGCTCCGCGCGTTCCCGCTTCCTGGCCTGCTCGGCGGTACGGCGCGCCTCCTGGAGGGTCCCGTTGCGCGACAGGTCCTCCAGCGCCTGGGCGGCACGCAGATAGGCGGCCGGCGTCAGTGTGCTGCGCGCCGCGGGCAGTTCCCGGGGCGCGGCGGCTTCGAGCGCGAGCTGCCTGCGGCCCTCCAGCGCGCTGGCCCGCTCGGTCTCGGCGTTGGCGTACCGCCGCAGCAGCGCGGCGTGCTCCCCGCGCAGGTTGGCCAGCTCCACGCGCTTGCGGCGCAGCTTCGCCTCCAGCCGGGCGCGCAGCTCCCGCGACTCCTCCAGATCGGCCTCCAGCTCGGCCGTGCGCTCCTCGGCCCGCCATGCGTCACCGGCGTGAGCGCGTGTCAGCTCCGCGATATGACGGCCCGCTTCCCGGTCCCAGCGGCGCATCAGATACGCACCGGTCACGGCGGCGGCCGCCGCGGCGGCCGTCAGACCGCGCAGGACCAGGGGCTCGGCGAGCAGCCAGGCGCCTCCGGCACAGAGAACCGACACCCCGACGACGGCCGAAGGAGGAAGGATTCTGTGCAGCGGTGGCGAATGGCGATGACGTCCACGTGGCATGGCCTGAAATTTACCGTGTGTAGGAGGAACTTGGGGAGCCGCCCGCCAATCTGTTCCCGGCCGGTTACCTGACGGCCCCCAATCCCCCCGATACCTACTTCTTGATGAGGCCCTTCGACTGCAGATAGTCCTTGGCCGCATCGGCGGGCTTTGCGCGCTCGGCGTCGACCTTACGGTTCAGTTCCGCCAGATCCTCGGTGGTGAGGGCCTTGGTGAGCTTGCCGAGCGCGTCGGCAATGTCCTGGGAACCCGCATCCTTGGCATTGACGACCGGCAGAACGTTGTCCGCGTTCTGAAGCTTCTTGTCGTCCTCCAGGAACACCAGGCCATAGCTGTCCAGCACCGCGTCCGTGGTGGTGGTGAGGACCAGTTGGTCCTTGCCGTCCTTGACGGCCTGCTTGGACTGCGGCGTACCAACTCCCTTGGGGTCGATTCCGGTGACATTGACGCCGTACGTCTTCTTCAGGCCCGGTGCGCAGAACGGCCGCACCTCGCACTCGTCACCTGCCGCGATCTTCACTTCGGCCTTCGAGCTGCCGAGATCCGAAAGCGTCTTGAGCTTGTTCTCGGCAGCGAATTCCTTGGTCACCGCGAAGGCGTTCTGATCGACGGCCGCGCCGGCCGGGAGCACCTTCAGTCCGCGCGGCGTGGCGAGCTTCTCCAGCGCAGCGAACGTGGCGGCCGTGTCACTGGAGGCGACCGGCTTCTTCTCGGCCTGCTTCCCGCCGTTCACCTTGGCGTTGAGGAATTCGGCGATCGTCGCGGCATATTCGGGGACGACATCGATCTCGCCCTTCTCCAGGGACGGTTCGTACAGTTCACGGTTGGCCACCGTGGTGACCGAGGCGCTGTATCCGGCGTCGCCCAGGACCTGTGCGTACAGCTCCGCGAGCACCTTGGACTCGGTGAAGGACGCCGCGCCGACGACGAGCGGCCCCTTCTTCCCGGAGCCGCCGCCGGAGGACGCCGAGCCCCCCTTGTCCTTCTCCAGGCTGTCGCCGCCGCAGGCGGCGAGCGAGCCGGCCAGCGCGACCATGCCGATGACCGCGCCCGCTATTCGCGAGGTCTTGCTCATGAGTTGTCTCCGTCCACAGCAACAGGGGTTGTTCGAGATGAGATCGAGGGGCCGGGAGAGCGACGCGGCGAGGGGCGCACGCGGCGCGCGCGCCCGACGGACGGCCATGACTGACGGTTGGTGACCGTCATGCCGTCCCGCGGCGCCGACGCAGTGGAGACAGCAGCCGGTCCAGGCCCACCAGCACCGCCTCCACCAGCAGGGCCAGCACGGCGACCAGCAGCGCCCCCGCGACCACCTGGGGTGTGTTGTACGTGTTGAAGCCGGCGGTGATGATCCGGCCGAGGCCGCCCTGTCCGACCATCGCGGCGATCGTCGCCGTGGCGACCACCTGGACCGCGGCCGAACGCAGCCCGGTCATGATCATCGGGTAGGCGAGCGGAAGTTCGACCCGTACGAAGAGCTGGCCCCCGGACATCCCCATGCCCCGCGCCGCCTCGGCCACCGCCCGGTCGACCTCCGTCATCCCGACATAGGCGTTGGTGAGCAGCGGCGGCACGGCGAACAGCACCAGCGCGGTGATCGTCGGCACATATCCGGCGTTGCGCAGCGGCGACACCATGAAGAGGGCCAGCACCGCGAAGACCGGGACCGCCCGCCCCACATTGGAGATGTTGACGGCCAGCGCGCCCCCCTTCCCGATGTGCCCGAGGTACAGGGCGAGCGGCAACGCGATCGCGCAGGCCAGAGCGAGCGCGACACCGCTGACGTACAGGTGCTCGGCGAGCCGGTGGGCCGCCCCGCCCTCCCCCGCCCAGTTGGCGCCGTCGATGAGCCAGGCCCAGGCCCCGCCGAGAACTCCCATGGTTCAGACCGCCTTCGCCGTCGCGCCCGCGTCCGCGGCCCCGCCCATGTCCGTCGTGTCGGTCGTGCGTATGCGGGTCCAGGGGGTCAACAGCCGCTGGAGGCCCAGCAGCAGCAGATCGGCGACGACCGCGAGCAGTACGCACAGGACCGAGGCGGCGAGCACCTGGGCCTTGAAGAAGCTGGGCAGGGCATCCGCTATGAGGTTGCCCAGGCCGCCCCGGCCGATGATCGAACCGACCGTCGTCAGCGCGATCGTCGAGACCGTGGCGATCCGCACACCGGCCATCAACGCGGGCATCGCCAGCGGGAGCTCGACCTCCCAGAGCAGCCGGGCCGGCCCGTATCCCATCCCCTTGGCGGCTTCCTTCGCCTCCTGCGGAACGGCTTCGAGGCCCGCCAGGACGTTCCGTACGAGAATGGTCAGCGAATACAGCACCAGGCCGGTGACGACCAGCGCCGCGGAAAGGCCGAACAGCGGCAGCAGCAGCGAGAACATCGCGAGGGACGGCACGGTGTAGAGCACCGTCGTCAGCCCGAGCACCGGTCCGGCGAGGCGAGGGCCGCGGCGGGCGAGCAGCGCCAGCGGAAAGGCCACGGCGAGCCCGATCAGCACCGAGACCACGGTGATCCAGATGTGCTGGACCGTCGCATCGGTCAACTCCTGGCTCCGGGAACGGAGATACTCCCCGCAGATCCAGTCGTTCGTCACCATGCAGTTTTGTGCGGCAGCCATCCGTCCCCCACCTCCCGATTTCCGCTCGTACCGGTGTCCGACGACCCTATCCCCGGCCACTGACAATCGCCGCGGCCGTTGTATTCCAGCAACATGTCCTTCACAGAACACGCGCGACAATGGGGAACCATGATCCGTTTCGAGCACGTCACCAAGCGGTACGCGGACGGCACCACCGCCGTCGACGATCTTTCCTTCGAAGTTGCCGAGGGTGAACTGGTCACGCTCGTCGGACCGTCGGGCTGCGGCAAGACGACCACCATGAAGATGGTGAACCGGCTGATCGAACCGACGGAGGGCCGGATATTCCTCGACGGGGACGACATATCCGCCATCGACCCCGTCCGACTGCGCCGCCGCATCGGCTATGTGATCCAGCAGGTGGGCCTCTTCCCGCACCGTACGATCCTGGAAAACACCGCGACCGTTCCCCATCTCCTCGGCTGGAAGCGGGGAAAGGGCCGCGAGCGCGCGGCAGAACTCCTCGACCTGGTCGGACTCGATCCTTCCGTTTATGGCGACCGCTATCCGGAACAGCTCTCCGGTGGTCAGCGCCAACGAGTGGGCGTGGCAAGGGCGCTGGCCGCCGACCCGCCGGTGCTGCTGATGGACGAGCCTTTCGGCGCGGTCGACCCGGTCGTACGTGAACGGCTGCAGAACGAATTCCTGAAACTCCAGGAACAGGTCCGTAAAACCGTGTTGTTCGTCACGCACGACATTGAGGAGGCGGTCCGGCTCGGTGACCGCATCGCCGTCTACGGGCAGGGCTCCATCGAGCAGTTCGACTCCCCGGCGACCGTGCTCGGCGCGCCCGCCACCCCCTACGTCGCGGACTTCGTGGGCGCCGACCGCGGCCTCAAACGGCTCTCCGTGACCCCCATCGAGGAGGGCGACCTCGACCAGCCTCCGGTCGTCCACCTCGACGACTCCCTGGCGAGGGCCACCGAGCGGCTGCGGGCCGAAGGAGCGCGCTGGGCCGTCGTCCTGGACCGCGAGGACAATCTGCACGGCTGGATCCCGGCCGACAGAGCCGCCGCCGGAACCGGCACCGACGACACCGTGCGCGCCCACGCCCGCAGGATGGAGGCGTGGCTGCCCGTCGGCGCCCCGCTCAAGCAGGCGTTCGCCACCATGCTCCAGCACGACGCCGGCTGGATCGCCGTCATCGACAAGGAGAGCACCGGCCGCTTCCTCGGCGTACTGACCCCGGCCCGGCTCCATGAGGCACTGCGCCGCTCCATCGACGCGGACGCCCAGGACATCCCACGGGCCGAGGTGGACGTCGAGACCGTGGACAGCTTCGCCAAGTCCGCCGCACGGTGAACCGGAAACAACCCGGTCCCGGTCCCGGCGGGGCCGGGAACCGGGACCGGGCACGGCTCAGTTCTCGCTGAGGCGGCTGCTCATCCAGTCCAGCGCCGAAGGAATCTCCCGCCGCCAGGTGTTGAAGTTGTGCCCGCCGCTGTCGAGCACGATCGACGAGACCTGGGCGGGCGGCTTCACCTTGTCGATGAACCGCATCGTGGAGCGGTAGTTCCCCTCGCCCTGCTTGGAGGTCGTGACCAGGAAGGACGAATCGCGCTGCGGCAGATTGTCCAGGCTCCACATCAGATTGGAGCGGTCACGCGCGCGCTGGTCGCCGTGGAAGAGGTCGCCGGTCGTCGGGTCCTCGGCCGCCTTGTAGTACGCGGAGAGCCCGGCACTCGCGGCGAACCGGTCCGGGTGGTGGAGCCCGATCTTCAGCGCACAGTAGCCTCCGGTCGAATTGCCCATGATGCCCCAGTTGCGAGCCTGCGCACCGACCCGGTACATGTCCGAGACCGCCCGCGGCAGGTCTTCGGCGAAGAACGTCTCGGTCTGCGGCCCGCCCTTCACGTCCACGCACTCGGTGTCCCGCGGCGGCGCCACCGTCGGCCGCAGCATCACCAGGATCATCGGCTGCGACCGGCCGGCCTTCACCCGGTCGTACGCCGTCCGCGGGTACCGAAGGCCCTTCAGAAGATTCTCCGAAACGCCCGGGTAGCCGGTGAGGACGACCACCGCGGGAAACTTCCGGCGGGCGAACGCCGGCTGGAAGTACTCCGGCGGCAGGTACACGTACGCCGAGCTCTCTATCTTCGACTGCCGCCCCGAGATCACGACCTTGTCTATCCGGCCGCCCCTCGCCGGCTGCGCACTGTGCGCCCCCTCCGGCCGCTGCGTCCCGACCCTGACGATGTTCCTGGCGTCCGCGGCTCCGCCCGCGTGGTCCGTGACCACGCCCAGCTCCTGCTTCTGCCCGAACAGGTCGGCCCAGGATCCGTAGAAGAGGAAGGAGTTGTTGGCCACCAGAGCGACGGATACGAAGATCGTCAGCTGAGTCGCCAGCAGCAGACCGACCCTGCCGAACACCGCGGACGCGCTGCGCCGGGCCAGCCGCGGCCAGAGCCAGACCGTGGCGGCGAAGAAGACCACAGCCAGCGCGATGGCCAGCGCCAAGAACATCCTGCTGGTAAGACCCATGGGGGGTGAGCTTTCTTGTCTGGAAATTTCCGGTTCACGGGTGAACCCCCGCTGCGGAAGCCTCGTCCTACAAGTCGCACATCGTCCGGAAGGCCCTCGGCCGAAGGACTCAGGTAATCTCTCGCGGAACCACGGGAAGCGATGTCTGTCACGCTAGATGGGGATAAATCCGGATCGGTTCCGAGTCCCGTACGTAAGTTCGTACGCGGCCCGCGCCCCGAATCCGTACCGACGCTGGTCGGTACCGCCTGCGCCGTCGTCGGTCTGATCGATGTCGCCGCGGGCGTCTTCCCGCGCTTCCGGCACAGCCGGATGCACACCCTCGCCGAGGTGCTCCCCGGCGCCCTGGGACCGTTCGCCGCCGCCCTCTCCCTGAGCGCGGGCGTCCTGCTGCTGCTCCTCGCCCACGGTCTCAAGCGGAACAAGCGGCGCGCCTGGCGGGCGACCGTCCTCCTGCTGCCGGCCGGCGCGCTGGCACAGTTCGCCTACCGGCACTCGGTCACCGGCGCGCTCGTCTCGCTCGCGCTCTGCCTGCTGCTGGTCCGTCACCGCGGTCAATTCGCCGCGCTCCCCGACCCCAGGAGCCGCTGGCGCGCCCTGGCCAACTTCGTGCTCCTCGGCGCGGGTTCGCTGGGACTGGGCCTGATCATCGTCAGCGTCCACCCCGGCCGCGTCGTCGGGAACCCCAGCATCGCCGACCGTCTCCAGCACGTGCTGTACGGGCTGTTCGGCTTCGAGGGCCCCGTCGAGTACGCCGGAGACACCTCCTGGACCGTGGGGTACTCGCTCGGCGCCCTCGGTCTGCTGACCGCCGTCACCACCATCTACTTCGCCTTCCGCCCCGAGCACCCGGCCGCCCGCCTCACCGAGGACGACGAGGCCCGGCTGCGCGCCCTGCTGGAGAAGCACGGCGGCCGCGACTCGCTCGGCCACTTCGCGCTCCGCCGCGACAAGGCCGTCGTCTTCTCCCCCAGCGGCAAGGCAGCCGTCTGTTACCGCGTCGTGTCCGGGGTGATGCTGGCGAGCGGCGACCCGATCGGTGACGTGGAGGCCTGGCCCGGCGCCATCGAGCACTTCATGGACGAGGCCAAGGCCCACTCCTGGACCCCCGCGGTGATGGGCTGCAGCGAGACCGGCGGCGAGGTCTGGACCCGCGAGACCGGACTCGACGCACTGGAACTGGGCGACGAGGCGGTGGTGGATGTCGCGGATTTCTCGCTCGCCGGGCGGGCGATGCGCAACGTACGCCAGATGGTGAAGCGCATTGAACGTCTTGGCTACGAGACCCGGGTCCGGCGAGTCCGCGACATCGACGAGGCCGAACTGGACCGCATCCGGCTCGCCGCCGACGACTGGCGCGGCACCGACACCGAGCGCGGCTTCTCCATGGCACTCGGCCGGATCGGCGACCCGGCCGACGGGGACTGCGTCGTCGCCACCGCCCACAAGGCCGACGAGCACGCCGCCGACTCCCCGTACGGCGACCTGAAGGCCGTGCTCCACTTCGTCCCGTGGGGCGACGACGGCATGTCCCTCGACCTGATGCGCCGCGACCGCTCCGCCGACCCGGGCATGAACGAGCTGCTGATCGTCGCCGCCCTCCAGGCGTCCCCCCGGCTCTCCGTCGCGCGTGTCTCACTGAACTTCGCGATGTTCCGCTCGGCGCTCGCCCGCGGTGAGAAGCTCGGCGCGGGACCGGTGCTGCGGACCTGGCGCGGGCTGCTGATCTTTCTGTCGCGCTGGTTCCAGATCGAGTCGCTGTACAAGTTCAACGCCAAGTTCCGGCCCCGCTGGGAGCCCCGTTTCGTGGTCTACCGCGCCGCCGGCGACCTGCCCCGCATCTCCCTCGCGGCCATGCAGGCGGAGGGTTTCGTGAACCTCGCGCTGCCCCGTCCGTTCGCCCGCCGGTTCCCGCGCCGCAAGGCCCGTCCCTGCGCCCACACCCCGGCGCCGGGCCAGGAACACCACGCCCGCGCGGCGTAGCAGCACGCCGTACGGGCCTACGCTGGTCGCATGAGTACGTTGCGTGGACGAGGCACGGTCCAGGGCCTGCCGGAGTGGGACCGCTGTGCGGTCATGGGTGTCGTCAATGTGACCCCGGACTCCTTCTCCGACGGGGGCCGCTGGTTCGACACCACGGCCGCGATCAAGCACGGCCTCGACCTGGTCGCCGAGGGCGCCGACCTGATCGACGTCGGCGGCGAGTCGACCCGCCCCGGCGCCAGCCGGGTGGACGCGTCGGAGGAGCTGCGGCGAGTGGTCCCGGTGGTCCGGGGGCTGGCGGCCGAAGGGGTCGCGGTCTCCGTCGACACCATGCGGGCCCGGGTCGCCGAGGAGTCGGTCGCTGCCGGGGCCGCCCTGGTCAACGATGTGAGCGGCGGCCTCGCCGACCCGGACATGATCGGCGTCGTCGCGGCGGCCGGCGCACCGTTCGTCGTGATGCACTGGCGCGGCTTCAGCGAGTCCATGAACAGCCGGGCGGTGTACGAGGACGTCGTCACCGAGGTCGTCGCGGAGCTCCGGGAGCGGATGGACGCCGTGATCGCGGGCGGTGTCGCCCCGGAACGGATCGTGATCGACCCCGGTCTCGGCTTCGCCAAGGACGCCGGCCACGACCTCGCCCTGGTCGCCCACCTCGACGCGCTCCGCGCCCTGGGCCGCCCGCTGCTGGTCGCCGCCTCCCGCAAGCGCTTCCTCGGCCATGTGCTGGCCGGCGAGGGCGCGGCGCCACCACCCGCCCGCGAACGCGACGCCGCCACCGCGGCGATCTCCGCGCTCTCCGCCCACGCCGGCGCCTGGGCCGTACGGGTCCACGAGGTCCGGGCCACGGCCGACGCCGTGCGGGTCGCGCGCGCCGTCGAGGGAGCCGCGTGAGCGGGCGCGACGAGCACGCGGAGGCTGCAGCCGACATCGCGGCCGTCGAACAGGCCAACACCGCCTTCTACGAGGCGATGGAGCGGGGCGACTTCGAGGAGCTCTCCGGGCTCTGGCTGCCCGGCGAGGACCTCACCGTCTCCTGCGTCCACCCCGGCTGGCCGGTGCTCACCGGACGCGGCGAGGTGCTGCGGAGTTACGCCCTGATCATGGCGAACACCGAGTACATCCAGTTCTTCCTGACCGATGTCGGGGTCTCGATGACCGGCGACACGGCCGTGGTGACCTGCACCGAGAACATCCTCAGCGGCGGTCCCGCGGAGGACGGCAACGCACTCGGGCCACTGGTCGGCCAGCTCGTCGTGGCCACCAATGTCTTCCGGCGCACCCCGGACGGCTGGAAACTCTGGTCCCACCACGGCTCGCCCGTCCTCACCGAGTCCGAGTCCGACAACGAGGACGACGAAGAGACCGCCTCCTGACCCCTCCCGGCTTTCTCCCGGCCCCCTCGTGGACCTCTCGCGGCTCCCTCACGGCCTTCTCGCGGCCCCCTCGCGGCCTTCTCCCTGCGCTTTCCTGACCGAAGCATCCGGCCATCAGGAGGTTGGAATCCGGCTCCGCGGGTAAAAGCGGCTACCAGTCCCGACAGGCCCTGTCCATAGCCCCCGCGGGCGGGCACTGTCGGTGCTCGCAGGTAGATTCGAGAGAGAGCACCCGGCCGTCCGCACGCGGCCCCGTGTCTCTCCGCCCAACGACAGCAGGAGTGATTCGCGTGGATCGTGTCGCGCTGCGCGGCCTCAAGGCCCGTGGACACCATGGCGTCTTCCCCCGGGAGCGGGAGGAGGGGCAGACGTTCATCGTGGACCTGGTGCTCGGCCTCGACACCCGCCCCGCGGCAGCCGCCGACGACCTGACGAAGACCGTGCACTACGGCGTCGTCGCCGAGGAGGTCGTCGATGTGGTGCAGGGGGAACCGGTCGATCTGATCGAAACGCTCGCGGAACGCATCGCCCAGCAGTGCCTCAAGCACGAAGGAGTCGAGGAGGTGGAGGTCGTGGTGCACAAGCCGGATGCACCGATCACCGTCCCCTTCGACGATGTGACCATCACCATCACCCGGAGCCGAGTATGAGTGCATTTTCCACCGAGGGGCAGAGCGACCCGACCGTACAGCCGGTGCCCGCCTCCGTGGTCGAGCAGGTGGACGCCGCGGACATCACCCTCTCCAACCCCAAGCGCGCCGTGATCTCCCTGGGCTCCAATCTCGGCAACCGGCTGGAGACCCTCCAGGGCGCCATAGACGCCTTGGAGGACACGCCCGGCCTGCGGGTCAAAGCGGTCTCCCCGGTGTACGAGACGGAGCCCTGGGGCGTCGCTCCCGGCTCCCAGCCCTCGTACTTCAACGCGGTGATCGTGGTGAAGACGACCCTCCCCCCGTCCTCGCTCCTGGAGCGCGGCCAGGCCATCGAAGAGGCCTTCGACCGGGTCCGTGACGAGCGCTGGGGCCCGCGCACCATCGATGTCGACATCGTGGCGTACGCGGATGTCGTCTCCGACGACCCGGTGCTCACCCTCCCCCACCCCCGGGCCCACGAGCGGTCCTTCGTCCTCGCCCCGTGGCACGACGTCGACCCCGAGGCCCAACTGCCCGGCGTCGGCTCCGTCACGGACCTGCTGGCCGGAGTCGGCCGGGAGGGCGTACTGCCCCGAGCCGATCTGGAACTCCGGCTGCCCGAGTAGTCGTTAGGCTCAAGGACACGGACCGGTGGCACGGATGAACCACTGACGGCACGGACACACCGGCGGCGAAGGGCGGATCACTCGGTGAAGCAACTACGGCTCGGGGTACTGACCGGCCTCTTCGCCGCGGCCGGGGTGCTCTCCTGGGGTGCGGCCCGCCTCTGGGACTCCCTGGGCAGCCTGCCGAGCGTTCCCCTCGCCGCGCCGATCGTGCTCGCGGTGATCGCCGTCGTCCTGCTCGCGACGGCCCTCTCCATCCGTTCCCGGCTGCGCGCCCAACGCGAGCGCCGGCCGGGGGCCAAGGGCGTCGAGCCCCTGATGGCGGCCCGAGCGGTCGTCTTCGGCCAGGCCAGTGCGCTGGTCGTCGCCCTGATCTCCGGCATGTACGGCGGCATCGGCGTCTTCCTGCTCGGCTCCCTCGACATCCCGGCCCGCCGCGACCAGGCGATCTACGCGGGCTTCGCGGTCCTCGCCGGCATCGCGGTGGTTGCTGCGGCCCTCTGGCTGGAGCGCATCTGCAAGCTCCCGGACGACGAGGACAACAACAAGAGCTCGGCTGCCGCATAGCGGCCGCCGAGCTCTCCTCCCACACGCTCCCGAGCGTCAGCGCGCCATGATCAGGCTCATCGCCTCGGCGCGCGTCGCTGAGGCACGGAGCTGCCCGCGTACCGCTGAGGTCAGCGTCTTCGCACCCGGCTTGCGGATGCCCCGCATCGACATGCACATGTGCTCGCACTCGACGACGACGATGACCCCGCGCGGCTCCAGGATCTCCATGAGGGAATCGGCGATCTGCGTGGTGAGCCGCTCCTGGACCTGCGGGCGCCGGGCGAAGACATCGACGAGCCGGGCCAGCTTCGAAAGACCGGTGATCTTGCCGCTGCTCGCCGGGATGTACCCGACATGCGCGACCCCCCTGAACGGCACCAGGTGGTGTTCACAGGTGCTGAACACCTCGATGTCCTTGACCAGCACCATCTCGTCGTGGCCGAGGTCGAACGTGGTCGTCAGAACGTCCCCGGGCTCCTGGTAGAGGCCCGCGAATATCTCCTTGTACGCCCTTGCCACCCGCCCCGGCGTCTCGCGGAGTCCCTCGCGGTCCGGGTCCTCGCCCACGGCGAAAAGAAGTTCGCGCACGGCGGCCTCGGCCCGCTTCTCGTCGAACTCGCCGATCGAACCCTGGCCGTCCAACGTCACCGGGTCGGTCATCTGTGCCTCGTTCCCTTGAACTGTCACCCGCACGTGATTCCGCACGGGCGTACAAAAGCCGCGCCCCCACAGGCTAGAACCTGCGGAGGCGCGGCATCCATTCCAGATCCGGTACGACCCCCGTGACAGCGGCCACACCGGGCACGGGATCTCAGCTCTCGGGACGGTCCTCCGGCAGCGCCTCGGTGGCCGGGACGGTGTCCGTGGGGACGACCGAGCCGTTCGCCGTGGTGGCGCCGTTGGTGAGGGCCAGCTCCTTCGGCGAGAGCACCGGCGGCCGCGTCGACGGGGTGCGTCGGGCGGAGCCGGTCCAGGCCGGACGGGACGGGCGCTTCACGATCGGGGCGAAGATCTCGGCGATCTCCTCCTTGCCGAGCGTCTCCTTCTCCAGGAGCTGGAGAACGAGGGCGTCCAGCACGTCGCGGTTCTCGACGAGGATCTCCCACGCGTCGTTGTGCGCGGTCTCGATGAGCTTCTTGACCTCTTCGTCGACGAGGGCCGCGACCTCTTCCGAGTAGTCGCGCTGGTGCCCCATCTCACGGCCCACGAACGGCTCGGTGTTGTCGCCGCCGAACTTGATCGCGCCGAGCCGCTCCGTCATGCCGTACTGCGTGACCATCGCGCGGGCCGTTGCGGTGGCCTTCTCGATGTCGTTCGCCGCGCCGGTGGTCGGGTCGTGGAAGACCAGCTCCTCGGCCGCGCGCCCGCCCAGCATGTAGGCCAGCTGGTCGAGCATCTCGTTGCGCGTCGTGGAGTACTTGTCCTCCTCCGGGAGCACCATCGTGTAACCGAGGGCGCGGCCGCGGGAGAGGATCGTGATCTTGTGGACCGGGTCCGACTGGGGGGAAGCCGCCGCGACCAGGGCGTGTCCGCCCTCGTGGTACGCGGTGATCTTCTTCTCCTTCTCGGACATGATCCGGGTCCGCTTCTGCGGGCCCGCCACGACGCGGTCGATGGCCTCGTCGAGCATCTTGTTGTCGATCAGCTTCTGGTTGCCGCGCGCCGTGAGGAGCGCCGCTTCGTTCAGCACGTTCGACAGGTCGGCACCGGTGAAGCCGGGCGTACGACGGGCGACGGCGCCGAGGTCGACGTCCTTCGCAACCGGCTTGCCCTTCTGGTGCACCTTGAGGATTTCGAGACGGCCCTGCATGTCCGGCCGGTCGACCGCGATCTGCCGGTCGAAACGGCCCGGGCGCAGCAGCGCCGGGTCGAGGATGTCCGGCCGGTTCGTGGCGGCGATCAGGATGACGCCGCCCTTCACGTCGAAGCCGTCCATCTCGACGAGCAGCTGGTTCAGCGTCTGCTCGCGCTCGTCGTGGCCGCCGCCCATGCCGGCACCGCGGTGCCGGCCGACGGCGTCGATCTCGTCGACGAAGACGATCGCCGGGGCGTTCGCCTTGGCCTGTTCGAAGAGGTCACGGACACGGCTGGCACCGACACCGACGAACATCTCGACGAAGTCGGAACCGGAGATCGAGTAGAACGGGACGCCCGCCTCGCCCGCGACGGCGCGCGCGAGGAGCGTCTTGCCCGTACCGGGAGGCCCGTACAGCAGGACACCCTTGGGGATCTTGGCACCGACGGCCTGGAACTTCGCCGGCTCCTGGAGGAACTCCTTGATCTCCTGGAGCTCCTCGACGGCCTCGTCCGACCCCGCCACATCGGCGAACGTCGTCTTCGGGGTGTCCTTGGTGATCAGCTTGGCCTTGGACTTCCCGAACTGCATGACCCGGGAGCCGCCGCCCTGCATCTGATTCATCAGGAACAGGAAGACGACCACGATCAGGACGAAGGGCAGCAGCGAGAGGAGGATCGAGATGAACGGGGACTGCTTCGACGGCGAGACGGTGTAGCCCTTGTCGATCTTGCCGCTCTCGAACTTCTTCTGCAGCGTGTCGGCCAGCTGGACACCCTGGTCACCGATGTAGCTCGCCTGGAACTTGCTGCCGGACTCGCCCGAGAGGTTCTGGCCCTTCTTCAACTCGATCTTGATGATCTGTTCGTCACCGGTGGTCAGCTTGGCCTGCGCCACCTGGTCCTTGCTGATCGCCTGGACCACCTTGCCGGTGTCCACCGATTCGTAGCCGCCCGACGAGCCGACGACCTGCATCAACACGACCACGGCGAGGACGGCCAGCACGATCCACATGACCGGCCCACGGAAGTATCGCTTCACGTCCATCCATACGGGGCGATGACGCCCCGTCCCTCCTGCCCGTAGGTAAATGCTGCTGTGAGAAAAGACTGTTCTTCGGACGGTACCCCAGCATTGTCACCCGCGACTGCCGGGGACGTCTGTCAAAACCTGCCTTCGATGGCTCAACGGCGGGAAGCCGGTGAAAGGTTCCCCGACGCCCGTCCGCCCGGGCCGTCCGCCCGGGTCCCGGAGGCGGTCAGCCGCCGTAGACGTGCGGGGCGAGCGTGCCGACGAAGGGGAGGTTGCGGTACTTCTCCGCGTAGTCCAGCCCGTATCCGACGACGAACTCGTTGGGGATGTCGAAACCGACCCACTTGCAGTCGAGCGCGACCTTCGCCGCGTCCGGCTTGCGCAGCAGGGTACAGATCTCCAGGGACGCGGGCTCGCGCGAGCCGAGGTTCGACATCAGCCAGGACAGGGTCAGGCCCGAGTCGATGATGTCCTCGACGATCAGGACGTGCTTGCCCTTGATGTCGGTGTCCAGGTCCTTGAGGATCCGGACGACTCCGGAGGACTGGGTGCCCGCGCCGTACGACGAGACGGCCATCCAGTCCATGGTGACGGGGGTGGACAGCGCGCGCGCCAGGTCCGCCATCACCATCACTGCGCCCTTGAGGACGCCGACGATGAGCAGGTCCTTGCCCGCGTACTCCGCGTCGATCTTCGCGGCCAGCTCGACGAGCTTCGCGTCGATCTCTTCCTTGGTGAGGAGCACCGACTGAAGGTCGGTGCCCATGTCCTTCTCGTTCACCCGCGTCTCTTTCTCTGCCTGCCCGGTCCGGGGTGGTGTCCCCGTACCTGCGCGGCCGCTCGCCTGCGTTGTCAGCCGCTCGTGGTTCAGCTCTGCCGAATCACCAGTCTGCCACCCTGACGGCTGGCTTCGACCCGGCCGGGCAGGTTGATGGCCCGCTGGCCGCGCCAGCCGGTGATCAGACGGTCGACTTCCTCGATGTGCCGGGCGAAGAGGGAGCCGGCCGGGGAGCCCGCCTCCATGGCGGCCCGGCGCAGTACCCGGCGGCGTACGGCGGGCGGCAGCGCGTACAGCTTGGCGCACTCCAGCCGGCCCGCGTCGTCCCGCACGGCTCGGTCGGCCTCGGCGGCCCAGGTGTCCAGGGCGTCGGCATCGTCGCGGGAGAGCTGCGCCGTACGCGCCAGGGCCTCGACGACTCCCTTGCCCAGCGCCTTCTCCAGGGCGGGCAGGCCCTCGTGGCGCAGTCGGGAGCGGGTGTAGGCGGGGTCGATGTTGTGCGGGTCGTCCCAGACGGGCAGCGACTGGACGAGGCAGGCCTTGCGGGCGGTCTGCCGGTCGAGCTGGAGGAAGGGGCGGCGGTAGCGGCCGGCCGGCCCCGACGCGGCGGCCATGCCGGAGAGCGAGCGGATGCCGGAGCCGCGGGCCAGGCCCAGCAGCACCGTTTCCGCCTGGTCGTCACGGGTGTGCCCGAGCAGCACGGCGGCGGCGCCGTGCCGCTCGACGGCCGCGTCGAGGGCCGCGTAGCGGGCGTCGCGGGCCGCGGCCTCGGGTCCGCCTTCCTGGCCGACCTGCACGGCGACGGACTCGACCGGGTCGAGGTGCATGTCGGTGAGGCGGTCGACGACCTCGGCGGCCCGGGTGTCGGAGCCGTCCTGGAGGCCGTGGTCGACGGTGATGCCGCCGGCCCGGACATCGAGCTTGCGGGCCTCGAAGGCGAGGGCGGAGGCGAGTGCCATGGAATCGGCGCCGCCGGAGCATGCCACCAGCACCAGGGGGATATCGGGGCGTTCGGGGAGTGCGGCGCGCTGCCTGCCCGCACCGGCTTCGGCGAGCTGGGGGTGCGGGGTGCGCCGGGCCGGCCCGGCGCTCCGGGTGTGTTCGGTGAGTACGTCGTGGAGAACGCGGCGGACCGCCAGGCGTATCGCCGCGACCGCAGGATGGGGACCCATGTCCGGTGCCCTTCGTGAAGTTTTCGGGAGGTGCCTCGGAGTGCCGGGACGGGAAGGCGCCGTCACTCAGAGTGCGTCGATGGTGACAGAGGCAAGTCGTCCATCGAGCATTGCACGCCATCCCGTGCCCCTACGGTCCCTCGGATGGGTGATTACCGGCGCGTTCTTGTCCTGTCGCACGCCGTCCGGCCCGCCGCGATCATGACTCTGCCTTACGGTGCACCCTCGCGATCCAGTCCGCCGGCTTCGCGATCTCCGCCTTGGTGGGGAGGGTGTTCGGCGAGGTCCAGACCCGGTTGAAGCCGTCCATACCGACCTCGTCGACCACGGCGCGGACGAACTTCTCGCCGTCACGGTACTGGCGCAGTTTGGCGTCGAGCCCGAGGAGCTTGCGCAACGCCTGGTCGAGGCGGCTCGCACCGCGCGCCCTGCGCTGCTGGAACTTCTCCCGGATCTCGCCGACGGAGGAGACGACCTCCGGGCCGACACCGTCCATCACGTAGTCGGCATGCCCTTCGAGCAGGGACATCACGGCGGTGAGCCGGCCGAGGATCTCGCGCTGGGCGGGGGTCTGGACGAGTTCGACGAGGCTGCGGCCGCCGTCCTCGCCGTCCTCGCCCTCGGGGCGGCCGCCGGCCAGCGACTGCGCTGCCTCGCGGAGCCGCTCCAGCACGGTCACCGGGTCGACATCGGTCTCCTCCAGGAATGACTGGATCTCGCCCTGAAGATGGTCCCGGAGCCAGGGCACTCCGGTGAACTGGGTGCGGTGGGTCTCTTCGTGGAGGGCAACCCAGAGCCGGAAGTCGTGCGGGTCGACCTCCAGTTCGCGCTCGACGTGGACGATGTTCGGCGCCACGAGCAGCAGCCTGCCGCCGCCGTCGGCCGAGGCCGGGAGTTCACGGGTGGCCGGGGCGAACGTCTCGTACTGGCCGAGGACCCGGGAGGCGAGGAAGGACAGCAGCATCCCCACCTCGACCCCGGTCACCTTGCCGCCGACCGCGCCGAGCACGGCGCCACCGGGCCCGTTGCCGCGCCGGTCCTGCATCTTTCCCAGCAGGGGGCGGAGCAGCTCGCGGAAGCCCGCGACGTTGGCCTTGATCCAGCCGGCCCGGTCCACGATCAGGACCGGGGTGTCCTCCGGATCGGCCCCCTCGGGGATCATCCGGGTGAAGGAACGGACGTGCTCCTCCGAGGCCTTGGCATGCCGGCGCAGTTCCGCGACGACTTCGCGGGCTTCCTCCCGGCTGATCTCGGGCCCCGGCCGCACGAGTCGGGTCGCGGTCGCCACCGCGAGATTCCAGTCGACCATCTCGGCACCACCGATGCTCGTCATGCGTCAACCGTACGTGCTCGGGTCCGTCCGCGGTGAGGTGTCGACGGGCTCATCGTGGACCGGCGGCGAGGGCGGTGGCGAGGGCGTCGAGGGAGGACTGGGCCTCGGACGGGGATGTCGTACCGGATGCCAGGAAGGCGAAGGCGAGCAGCCGGCCCTGCCGGTCGACGACCGTACCGGCGAGGGAGTTCACTCCGGTGAGGGTGCCGGTCTTGGCGCGGATCAGGCCGGTGCCCGCGGACTTCTCGGTGTAGCGGTCGCTGAGGGTGCCGCTGAATCCGGCCACGGGAAGGCCGGTGAGGACGGGGCGCAGTTCGGGATGGTCCGGGTCGGCGGCCCGGGCGAGGAGGCCGGCCAGCAGTCCGGCGGTGACCTTGTCCTTGCGGTTCAGCCCGCTGCCGTCGGCGAAGTCCGCGTCCTTCAGCGGCAGGCGGAGCTTCTTGAGCTGTGCGGTGACGGCCCGCCGGCCGCCCGCGAAGTCGGCCGGTTCGCCCGCGGCCAGGGCGGTCTGGCGGGCGAGTGCCTCGGCGATGTCGTTGTCGCTGTTGGTCAGGGCCCGTTCGACCAGGGCGGAGAGCGGGGCGGACAGGTGCCCGGCGACCTGCCGGGACCCGTCGGCCGGCCTGCCGCGCACCGGGTCCGGCCCGGTGTCGATCCCGGCGGCGTCGAGCAGTCCGGCGAAGGTCCGGGCGGTGTCACCGGCCGGATCGTCGCTGCGCGGGGCGGGTCCGCTGTCGGTGTGGTCGAGCCTGCCCTCGTCGGTCATCAGGGCGCTGACGGGCGCGATGTTCTCGTTGGGGCCGATCGGGTGCCGTGCGGGGCCGGAGTAGCGGGAGGTGTCGTACGAGAGACGGACCTTCTTCACTCCCCGGTTCTTCAGGGCGCGGGCGGTGTCGGCGGCCAGCGCACGCAGGGCGGCCTTGTCGAGGGTGGGGTCACCGCCGCCGACCAGGGTGACGGCGCGGGAGTCGGGGGACGCCCGGACCGTCGTGGCGATGCGGTGGCCGGGGCCGAGTGCGCTCAGGGCGGCGACCGAGGTGGCGATCTTGACGGTGGAGGCGGGCGTCATGGGCGTGTCGGCGCCCTGGCCGTACAGCCGCTCACCGGTGGCGGTGTCGATGACGACGGCGGCCCGCACGGTGCCCAGGGCGGGGACCTTCAGCAGCGGCCCGAGAGTGGTGCGGAGGGCTGCCGCCGCGCCGTCCGGCTCGTCGCGGGCGTCCGGGGCGGCGTTGTCGACCGCGGCGGAGAGGGGGGCGAGGACGGCCGGGGCGCTGGGCGCGGGTTCCGGTCCGGCCGGCGTGCCGGATCCGTGATCTGCGCCACCTGTACGGATGCGGGCGGCGGCCCAGTCCTGCTCGGCCTTACGCTGACCCGAGTCCCAGGGGCCGGCGGCAAGGACGACGCCGGCCGCGAGCACCAGACCCAGGCCTGCGGAGACAGCCGCGAACTGCCGGTCGCTCAGCCCCCTCGACCTGATCACGCCACCCGGCCGGGTGAGCCTGCTCAGCTTGTCCAGCGGGTTGACCGACGGTCTCTTCACCGGCTCGTCCACCGTTGACCAGCCCCTTTCGCGAGCACACATCTGCGTGGGGGACACTTAATCACCAGTCGTATGTGTTGATCATGGAGGAGCCACCCGTGGAGTTCGACGTCACCATCGAGATCCCGAAGGGTTCGCGGAACAAGTACGAGGTGGACCACGAGACCGGTCGGATCCGCCTGGACCGTCGACTCTTCACCTCGACCAGCTACCCGGCGGACTACGGCTTCGTCGAGAACACCCTCGGCGAGGACGGCGACCCGCTGGACGCGCTGGTCATTCTGGACGAGCCGACCTTCCCCGGCTGCCTCATCAAGTGCCGCGCCATCGGCATGTTCCGGATGACGGACGAGGCCGGCGGCGACGACAAGCTGCTGTGCGTCCCGGCCTCCGACCCCCGGGTGGAGCACCTGCGCGACATCCACCACGTGTCGGAGTTCGACCGCCTGGAGATCCAGCACTTCTTCGAGGTCTACAAGGACCTGGAGCCCGGCAAGTCCGTCGAGGGCGCCGACTGGGTCGGCCGCGCCGAGGCCGAGGCCGAGATCGAGGCCTCCTACAAGCGCCTTGCGGCGCAGGGCGGCGGGCACTGACGACCCGCGGGTCGCGGCCGGATTCCGGCCGAGGTACATCGCACGGTTCCGTTTACGGTTCCGTGCCGGAGCCGGGCGGCACTCCCACGACGGGTGCCGCCCGTTTCGCGTGTCCGCCCGTTCCGTGTGTCCGCCCGTTCCGTGGTTCCGCCCGCTTCGCCTCCGCACCCTTGTCCGTGTCCATACTGGGCAGAAGCGCAACCGAAGACGCGCAGCCGACAAGGAGCGAGGTCGAGTGGTGGCGGAACAGGGCGGTCCGGAGGACCAGAAGCCCCAGTCCGACGAGGCGCGCAGCGCCTTCGTCCCGCCGGCCGGGGTGGAGCGGCGGACGACTGCGTCCGAGGACGACCATCCGACCTCGGAATTCGCGATCCCACCCGGTCTGACGACCGAGCCCCAGGGGTCGGGCCCGGCTTCCGCTTCGGGGTCCATATCCGGTTCCGGTACGGCCTCCGGCGCGGATACGGCCGGCTCCGCCTTCGCCCTGCCGAGCACCTACAGCGCCCAGCATCCGCCGCCCGCCTTCACCCCCGCGCACGGCAGCCCGATGATCCGGCTGACCAAGGAGGCCCCCTGGCAGGACCGGATGCGCACGATGCTGCGGATGCCGGTCGCCGAACGCCCCGCGCCCGAACCGGTGCAGAAGCCCGGCGAGGCGGGGCCCGCGGTGCCACGCGTGCTCGACCTGACCCTGCGCATCGGGGAGCTGCTGCTCGCCGGCGGTGAGGGCGCCGAGGACGTCGAGGCGGCGATGTTCGCGGTCACCCGCAGCTACGGCCTGGACCGCTGCGAGCCCACGGTCACCTTCACCCTGCTGTCGATCTCGCACCAGCCCTCGCTGGTCGACGACCCGGTGACGGCGAGCCGTACCGTCCGCCGTCGTGGCACCGACTACACCCGGCTGGCCGCCGTCTTCCGGCTCATCGACGACATCACCACCGAGGATGTCGAGGTCTCGCTGGAGGAGGCCTACCGTCGCCTGGCGGAGATCCGGCGCAACCGGCATCCGTACTCCGGCTGGGTGCTGACGCTGGCCGGCGGTGGTCTCGCGGGGGCGGCATCGGTGCTGGTCGGCGGTGGCACGCTGGTCTTCGTGGTGGCCGCGATCGGCGCGATGCTCGGCGACCGGCTCGCCTGGCTCTGTGCCGGACGAGGGCTGCCGGAGTTCTACCAGTTCGTGGTGGCGGCGATGCCGCCCGCCGCGCTGGGTGTGGCACTGACCCTCACCCACTGGTCGGACCTGCAGCCGTCCGCGGTGATCACCGGTGGGCTGTTCGCGCTGCTGCCGGGGCGGGCCCTGGTGGCGGGCGTGCAGGACGGGCTGACCGGCTACTACATCACCGCCGCGGCGCGCCTGCTCGAAGTCATGTACCTCTTCATCGGCATCGTCGTCGGTGTGCTGCTCGTGCTGTACATGGGGGTTCAGCTGGGCGCCCAGCTGAACCCCGAGACCAGGTTCGTCGCCCACGACCGGCCGGTGGTGCAGATCCTGGCTTCGATGGCGCTCTGTCTCGCCTTCGCGATCCTGCTCCAGCAGGACCGGTCCACGGTGCTCGCGGTGACCCTCAACGGCGGAGTCGCCTGGGTGATCTACGGGGCGATGGCCAGGACCGGCAACATCTCGCCGGTGCTCGCGACAGCGACAGCGGCCGGGCTGGTGGGCCTGTTCGGGCAGCTGTTCTCGCGCTACCGGTACACCTCGTCGCTGCCGTTCATCACGGCGGCGATCGGTCCGCTGCTGCCCGGTTCTGCCACGTACTTCGGTCTGCTGGGCGTGGCACAGGGCAATGTGAACGCCGGGCTCGCCTCGCTGTCGACCGCGGTGGCGACGGCGCTGGCCATCGCGATCGGGGTGAACCTGGGAAGCGAGATCTCCCGGCTGTTCATGCGGGTGCCGGGGGCGGTCGGCGGGGCGAACCGCCGCGCGGCCAAGCGGACGCGCGGCTTCTGACGGCCTCGCCCACGGTACGGCTCCGGGGCCGGCACCCGGCGTGACCGGCGCCCGGTGGGCGGCGCGCGATAACCGGCGCCCCGGTCGTCAGCGCTTGGCGTGGCGGCCGCGCTGCACCGGGGCCGGGCCGCCGTCGGCGGACGGGCCGCCGCCCGCCGCCGCTTCCTTCTTCGCCTTGGAGCGGGCCCGCAGGAACTCGATCGCGATCGGCACCACCGAGATGAGCACGATCAGGATGAGGATCGCCTCGATGTTCTGGTGGACGAAGTCGATCTTGCCGAGGGCCGAGCCGAGCAGCGTGACACCGACGCCCCAGAGCACCCCGCCGATGACGTTGAACACGATGAACGAGCGGTAGTTCATCCGGCTCACACCGGCGATGATCGGGGTGAACGTACGCACCACGGGCACAAAGCGGGCCAGGATCAGCGACTTCGGTCCGTACTTCTCGAAGAACTCGTGGGCCTTCGCGACGTTCTCCTGCTTGAAGAGGCGGGAGTCCGGGCGCTTGAAGAGCGAGGGGCCGACCTTGCGGCCGAAGAGATAGCCCACCTGGTCGCCGACGATCGCCGCCAGCGCCACCAGGAGGCAGACCAGCCAGAGCGGGGTCTTCAGCTGGTTCGTGGTCACCAGCAGACCCGTGGTGAACAGGAGCGAGTCGCCGGGAAGGAAGAAGCCGATCAGCAGTCCGGACTCGGCGAAGACGATGAGGAGGACGCCGGGAAGTCCGAACGTGTTGATCAGATAGTCCGGGTCCAGCCAGCTCGGTCCGAGCGCAAGCGTATTCAAGGGTCCGGGCTCCTGGATCGTTCGATGGCGGCTGCGTGGCCGCCCAAAGCTATCAACGCAGGATGACGCCCCCGGGTTCCAGTCGCCCCCACGGGAATGCACACCGGGCGAACCGGGGCAAAACCGCCCCAGGAGGTGCCACACGAGGGGCATCGAGGATTTCGGCGGCGGGCAGACGGACGGATCCGACGTCCTGGTCGCCACCACGAACGACGCTGAAGTCCGTGGTCGGCAGTGAGCCTATAGGGACTGAACGACGGCGGTACGGGGGCGGGAGTACCCCCGCCCCCGTACCCGGTCATGCCTGGCGCTCGGCGTTGGCGTCGATCGCCTCCCGCAGGTGTTCCGCCAGTCCGGGCCGCATCGACTCGTAGTACGCACGGAACCGCGGGTCGGACACGTACATCTCGCCGAGGTTCCGGTGGAACTCGGGGGTGCATTCGTAGAACCAACTCGCGATGTGGAGGCGGTGGGCCTCGGCCAGGTCCATGGCCCGCTCGCCGGTGGCGGGTTCACCGGCCTCCATCAGCGCGTCGTAGGCGGCGCTCCATTCGGCGACCTCCGCCTGCATCCGCTTCCAGTCGTCCTTGGTGTACCGGGCGGCCCGGCGCTGCGACTCCGCATAGGCGGCGGTGCCGCCCCAGCGGTGTTCGGCCTCCTCGGCGTGCTCCTCGGGGTCCTTGCCCCCGAACACCTCGAACTTCTCCTCGGGCGTGAGGTTGATGCCCATCTTCCGCGCCTCCATGGCTGTCTCGACGGCTGCTGCCATCCTTCGGAGCTCGGCGATCCGGCCGGTCAGCAGCCGGTGCTGGCGGCGCAGATGTTCCTGCGGGTCCGCGGCCGGGTCGTCGAGCAGTACCGCGATCTCGTCGAGCGGGAAGCCGAGCTCCCGGTAGAACAGGATCTGCTGCAACCGGTCGAGGTCGGCCTCGTCGTAGCGACGGTGACCCGCGTGGCTGCGTCCGCCGGGCGACAGCAGTCCGATGCCGTCGTAGTGATGCAGGGTGCGCACCGTGACCCCGGCGAATCCCGCGACCTGTCCCACGGAGTAGTCCACGACTCCCCGCTCCCTTCTCCATTCGGGTACGTACTGAGCCTGAGTCCTGACGCGACGTGAGGTGCAAGCCCGAAACGCCACCGCCCCGGCACCATTCGGGGGGTTATGCGGCTTTTACGCCTATAGGGTGAGCCGATGGCCACCGATTCCCCCGCCCCGGCCGGATCCGCCCCCGCGCCCGCCCCCGCGCGCCGGCTGCTGCCCGTCATCGTGCCCGCACTGACCGTCGGGGTCGCCTCGGCCCTCGTCCTGCTGGGTGTCAGCCTTCTCGCGGAGAAATTGCAGGACGTGCTCTGGGGCACACTTCCCGACGCGCTCTCCGTCGGCCGCTACTCCACGCTCTGGATGATCGTGATGCTCACCGCGAGCGGGCTGGTGGCCGGGCTGCTCATCCGGGCGGTGCCCGGTCACGCCGGTCCCGATCCGGCGACCACCGGGCTGGTCGATCCACCGCTCGCGCCCGGTGTCGTTCCCGGGCTGCTGCTCGTCACGGTGTTCACCCTGGCGGGCGGGATCAGTCTCGGCCCGGAGAACCCGATCACGGCCGCCAACGTCGCACTGGCCTTCTGGCTCGGCCGCCGATTCGCGCCGGGCACGACGGCGGAGCTGTGGATCCCGCTGGCCGCGGCCGGTACCGTCGGCGCGCTCTTCGGCACCCCCGTCGCCGCCGCGCTGATCCTCTCCGAGTCCCTCGCCTCCCGCGCCGGACCGGGCGCGCTGTGGGACCGGCTCTTCGGTCCGCTCGCGGCGGGCACCGCCGGGGCGCTCACCATGACGCTGCTGGCCCATCCCAGCTTCGACCTGTCGCTGCCCGCCTACACCAGCCCCCGCTGGGGCGACGTGTTCTCCTCGGTCGTCATCGCCGCGGCGGGTGCGGCGCTGGGTCTGCTCGCGGTGTACGCCTTCCCGTACGCGCACCGGTTCTTCCGGGCCCTGGGACACCCGGTCCTGGCACTGACCCTCGGCGGGCTACTGCTGGGCCTGCTGGGCGCGCTGGGCGGCCACCTCACCCTGTTCAAGGGACTCGACGAGGTGAAGGAGCTCGCCGGTGACCCGAGCGGCTGGTCGGCCGGGCAGTTCGCGGTCATGGCCGTGGTGAAGACGGCCGCGCTGCTGACCGCGGCGACCTGCGGCTTCCGGGGCGGGCGGATCTTCCCCGCCGTCTTCGCGGGGGTCGCGCTCGGGTTGTGCGCCCACGCCCTGGTCACATCGGTTCCGGTGACGCTCGCGGTGACCTGTGCGGTGCTGGGGATGCTGCTGGCCGTCACCCGGCAGGGCTGGCTGAGCCTGTTCACCGCCGCGGTACTGGTGGGCGACGCGGCCGTGCTCCCGATCCTGTGCATCGCCTCGCTGCCGGCCTGGCTGCTGGTGACCGGGCGACCACAGATGCAACTGCGCGAGGACGGTACGCCGCTGAGGTGAGTCCGGTCCGGTCCCGTTGCCCGGCGCCGCCGCTCGACGCGCCGGACGCCCCGGATCTCCGTAAGGTCGCATCCATATGGATATCTCCGTGAACATCCGCAGACGTCCATATTTTTCAGACCCTGCCGGAGGTTGCCGTCATGCCCACGCCCGTCAACGTCGCCGTCATCTACTACTCGTCCACCGGCACCGTCGCCGCGATGGCCAGGGCCATGGCGGCGGACGCCGAGAAGGCCGGTGCGGAGGTACGGCTGCGCAAGGCCCGTGAGCTCGCCCCGCGGAAGGCCATCGACTCCAACCCGGCCTGGGCCGCCAACGCGGAGGAGACCGCCGGCATCGCCGAGGCGTCGCACGACGACATTCTCTGGGCGGACGCCGTGATCTTCGGTACACCGACCCGGTTCGGCAATGTCACCTCCCAGCTCAAGCAGTTCATCGACACTCTCGGCGGCCTCTGGCAGGCGGGCCGTCTCGCCGACAAGGTCTACAGCGGCTTCACCTCCACCAGCACCGCGCACGGCGGCCAGGAATCCACCCTGCTCGCGCTCTACCACACGATCCATCACTTCGGCGGCATCCTCGTCGCCCCCGGCTACACGGACCCCTCGAAGTTCGTCGACGGCAATCCGTACGGCACTTCGCACGTGGCGGGGCAGGGCGACATTCCGGTCGGTGTGCAGACCCTGACCGCCGCCCGGGTCCAGGCCGAACGGGTCGTCAGGTTCACCCGGGCCATCAAGGACGGCCTCGCCGCCGAGAACCGCTCCACGCCCGGGCCGGACCGGCCCGGGAGCTGACCGCAGCACCGCAAGCCGACAGGACCGTCGCGGGTCACCACGCCCGCCGAGAGCCGAGAAAGGCTGTCCGCCGATGCCTCTCCACACGGGTTCACCCCACGGTAAGGAAGCGTCCGAGAAACGCCGCAGACTCGCCCTCAACCCGTTCTTCGGGGAGGCCGACCCGACCGCCGGCATGGAGTCGGCGCCGCCCCGGCACCGGCTGCCCGACCGGCCGATGCCGCCCTCGACCGCGTACGGCCTGATCCATGACGAGCTGATGCTCGACGGCAACGCGCGACTCAACCTCGCCACCTTCGTCACCACCTGGATGGAACCCGAGGCCGGGGTCCTGATGGGCGAGTGCCGCGACAAGAACATGATCGACAAGGACGAGTACCCGCGCACCGCCGAGCTGGAACGGCGCTGTGTGGCGATGCTCGCCAACCTCTGGAACGCCCCCGACCCCTCGGCCGCCGTGGGCTGCTCGACCACGGGCTCCAGCGAGGCCTGCATGCTCTCGGGCCTGGCGCTGAAACGCCGCTGGGCGGCCAGGAACGCCGACCGCTATCCGGCGACCGCCCGGCCGAACCTCGTCATGGGCATCAATGTGCAGGTCTGCTGGGACAAGTTCTGCAACTTCTGGGAGGTCGAACCGCGGCTGGTCCCGATGGAGGGCGACCGCTTCCATCTCGACCCGCAGGCCGCGGCCGACCTCTGCGACGAGAACACCATCGGCGTCGTCGGCATCCTCGGCTCCACCTTCGACGGTTCGTACGAGCCGATCGCGGAGCTCTGCGCGGCGCTGGACGCCCTCCAGGAGCGCACCGGCCTCGACGTCCCCGTGCATGTGGACGGGGCGTCGGGCGCGATGGTGGCGCCGTTCCTGGACGAGGACCTGCTGTGGGACTTCCGGCTGCCCCGGGTCTCCTCCATCAACACCTCCGGGCACAAGTACGGCCTCGTCTACCCGGGCGTCGGCTGGGCCCTGTGGCGCTCGCCCGCGCAGCTGCCCGAGGAGCTGGTCTTCCGGGTCAACTACCTGGGCGGCGACATGCCGACCTTCGCCCTGAACTTCTCCCGGCCCGGCGCCCAGGTGGTGGCGCAGTACTACACCTTCCTGCGGCTGGGCCGGGACGGCTACCGGGCCGTCCAGCAGGCGTCCCGGGACGTGGCCCGGGGGCTGGCCGGGCGGATCGAGGAGCTCGGGGACTTCCGGCTCCTCACCCGGGGCGACCAGCTGCCCGTCTTCGCGCTGACGACCGCGCCGGATGTGGACGCCTACGACGTCTTCGACGTGTCGAGGCGGCTGCGCGAGCAGGGCTGGCGGGTGCCCGCGTACACCTTCCCCGCCAACCGGCAGGACCTGTCGGTGCTGCGTGTGGTGTGCCGCAACGGCTTCTCGTCGGACCTCGCCGAGCTGCTCGTGGAGGACTTCCGGCTGATCCTTCCCGACCTGCGCCGCCAGCCGCACCCGTTGAGCCACGACACGCAGGCGGCGACCTCCTTCCACCACTGAGGGCCGGCGGGAACGCTCAGCGGCCGATCCGGGCGAACCTCCGTACCGCCAGCGGGAAGAACACCGCGGTCAGCGCCAACGGCCAGGCCACCGCGAGCAGTTCGGCGTGGTCGGACGCCCAGGTGCCGCCGGCCGCGCCCGGGTTGCCGAACAGCCGGCGCACCGCCGTGGCCGTGGCCGACATCGGGTTCCACTCGACGACCGCGCCCAGCCATCCCGGCATCGACTCCGGGGCGGCGAAGACATTGGAGAGGAAGCCGACCGGCCAGACCAGGATCTGCACCGCCTGCACCAGCTCCGGCTTCCCGGCCACCAGCGCCAGATGGATGCCGATCCACAGCATCGCGAACCGCAACAGCAGCAGAAGCCCCGCCGCTCCCAGAACCGCGGCCGGCCCGTGGTGCCAGCGCCAGCCGACCGCGTAACCGACCCCGGCCATCACGGCGAGCGCGGCCGCCGACTGGAGCATGTCCGCGGCGCTCCGGCCGACCAGCACCGAACCGGAGACCATCGGCAGGGCGCGGAACCGGTCGATGACCCCCTTGTTCAGGTCCTGGGTGACCGCGAGCATGGTCGACTCCAGGCCGAAGGCCATGGTGAGCGCGAGCATCCCGGGCACCAGGAACTCGGTGTTGTCGCCGTCGACGCCCTGCCCGCCACCGACCAGGTAGTTGAACATCAGCAGCAGCATCACGGGGAAGACCAGGCCGACGACGATCCGCACCGGCTGCCGTGCCCAGTGCGCCAGTTCACGCCGCGTCATCGTCCAGGAGTCGGAGACCGCCCAGCTCATCGCGCTCATGCCAGCACCTCCGCGGGCGCCGGCTTCCGGTCGGTCAGCGCGAGGAAGACCTCGTCCAGCGTCGGGCGCCGCACCGCGATGTCCTCCGCCTCGATGCCCGCCTCCTCCAGCACCCGTACGGTCCGGATCAGGGCCGCCATCCGGTCCGGCGCCGGAGCCCCGATCAGCCGCCGGTCCGGGTCGACCACCGCCCCGGCGCCCAGCAGCCGGGCAGCGGCGGCCAGTCGGGCCCCGTCCCGGACGACGACATCGATGCGGTCCCCGGCCACTATCGCCTTCAGTTCGTCGGCCGTCCCCTCGGCGGCCACGCGTCCCGCGTCGATCACCGAGATCCGGTCGGCGAGCTGATCGGCCTCCTCCAGGTACTGCGTGGTCAGCAGGACGGTCGTGCCGCCGCCCACCAGCGAGCGCACCGCCGCCCACACCTCGGCCCGGCCGCGCGGGTCGAGTCCGGTGGTGGGCTCGTCCAGGAAGAGCACCTCCGGGCCGGTGATCAGCGAGGCGGCCAGATCGAGCCGTCGCCGCATGCCGCCGCTGTACTCCTTGACCGGCTTCCGGCCGGTGTCCGCGAGCCCGAAGCGGGCCAGCAGTTCGTCCGCCCGTACACCCGCCCGACGTGCACCCAGGTGGTACAGGCGGCCGAACATCTCCAGGTTCTGCCGGCCCCCGAGCTCCTCGTCGACCGCCGCATACTGCCCCAGCAGCCCGATCCGGCGCCGGACCTCACCGGCCCGGTCCCGTACATCGAACCCCGCCACCTCGACCCGCCCCTCGTCATGGCGCAGCAGCGTCGACAGGATGCGCACCGCCGTGGTCTTGCCCGCCCCGTTGGGGCCGAGCACGGCGTGGACGGTGGAGCGGGCCACCCTGAGGTCCAGGCCGTCCAGGGCACGTTTCTCCCCGTATCGCTTGTGCACACCTTCGACAACGATCGCGTCCGTCAAAATCGCCACACCCTCCCGTAGTCAAACTTGACTAGCGAGATCGAAGGTAACCACGACCGCCTCATTCGTCAAACTTGATTACTCGTCGTCGCCGGGATCGCGGACACCGGTCGCGTAAGGGTTCTCCTGCCCCTCGGCAAGCACCCCGACGAAGGGTTCGCCCTCCCCCGCGAAGCTGTAGGCCCCGCCTTCGATGCGCGCGATCAGCTCGCGTGTCCACTCCGCCCCGGCATCCGCCGAGTGGACCCACATGTTCATGATCTCGCCGATGTGGCCGAGCGCCTCGGGCCCGGCCTCCGGCGTGTAGTACTCGGTGACCGAGGCCCGCCAGGCCGCGAGACCGGCGACCCGCTCCTGGAGCAGCCCGATCGCCTCGGACCGCTCCAGGTCGACCATCCCGCCGAGACCCGCCGCCAGCACATCCGGCTTCTGGTCGTACGAGGTCAGCGCGGCGCGCAACAGCGCGAGGTACTCCTCGTTGCCGCGCTCGGTTATCTCGTACTCGGTACGGGGCGGGCCCCCCGCCGTGCTCGGGGCCGTCTCGTGGGCGACCAGCAGCCCCTGCTTCGCCATCTGCTTCAGTGCGTGGTAGACCGATCCCGGCTTGGCGTTGGACCACTCGTGGGCGCCCCAGTACTCCAGGTCGTTGCGGACCTGATAGCCGTGCGCCCGGCCGTGCTGACGCACGGCGCAGAGGACCAGCAGCCGGATCGCGGACATGTCACGCACCCTTCCTATTCAACTTTGATCAGCGTAGCCCGCCGCCTCGGCGACCAGCTCGAACGCGGTGCGGCCGTCCAGGGACTCCCGGATGATGTCGGCGTGCCCGGCGTGCCGGGCGTGCTCCTCGACGAGATGGATCAGCAGCCAGCGCATCGAGACCCGTCCATCCTTCGGGAACCAGGGCGCGTCGGGCAGCGGGAAGGTGTCGTCCAGGCTGGGCACCGAGCGGATGAACTTCTCGACCTCGGCCGCGACGCCGTCCCAGAACTCCAGCATCTGCTCCACGGTCTCGTCGCCGATGAGCCGGAAGGTGTCCGCCCAGGCCTCCTGGACCTGTGAGGTGTCGCCGGTCAGTGCGGTGTCGCCGGTCCGCTGCTGAGCCATCCACAGCCAGTGCTGCTCGGTCCGGGCCACATGCTTGAGCAGTCCGGAGAGGGAGAGTTCGCTGGCGCTGGGCCGGCTCGCCGCCTGCTCCTCGGTCAGACCGATGAGCGAGCGCCGGATCGCGCCGCGCTGCGCCTCGACGAAGGAGAGGAGCGCGCCGCGCTCGTCGCCGGTGGCTTCCGCGGGAACGTGAGTGACCATGATGTCCGCCCTGAGTTCTGTGCCGGTTTCTTCCTGACACCGACCACGCTACGGACCCTTGCGGTCAGCTCCTGTCCTCAACTCCGGGACTCCGGGCAGACCAGACCTCGTGCGGACCAGTACGTCGGCACTTCGCGCGGGCGGACGGCGGAGGTGGCGACGACGACAGGGAAGTCGGGGACGGCGACGACGACAGGGACGCCGTCGGGGACGGCAGGGACGTCAGGAACGGCAGGGACGTCAGGAACGGCAGGGACGTCAGGAACGGCAGGGACGTCAGAAGGGGAACGCACTCCGGCCGTGCTGGATGGAGATCCACTTCTGGGTGGTGAAGGCGTCCACGGTCGCCTCGCCGTTCAGCCGGCCGATACCGGAGGACTTCTCACCGCCGAAGGCCATCAGCGGATCGTCCTGGACGGTGGAGTCGTTGACGTGGAACATCCCGGTGACGACGCGCCGCGCGAACCGCACCCCGCGTTCGGCGCCGCGGGTGTGCACGGCGCCGCTCAGCCCGTACGGGGTGTCGTTGGCGATCCGTACGGCATCGTCCTCGCCGTCGAACGGCACCAGCAGCGCCACCGGGCCGAATATCTCCTGGGACAGCAGCGGGGAGTCCGCGGGAAGCCCGGTGAGCACGGTCGGCTCCACGAGATTGCCGCGGGTCCGGCCCCGTACGAGCGCGGTGGCCCCCTCGGCGAGCGCCTGGTCGACCAGGGCGGTCAGGGCGTCGGCCTGGAAGGTGTTGATGACCGGGCCGATCTGGGTCTCCGGGTCGCGTGGGTCTCCGGTCCTCAGCGCGGCCACCCTGGCGGTGAACTTCTCCGTGAACTCACGCTCCACGCCCCGGTCCACCAGGATGCGGTTGGCGGCCATGCAGACCTGCCCCTGGTACACGAAGCGGCTGAAGACCGCCGCGTCGACCGCGTAGTCGATGTCGGCGTCCTCCAGCACCACCAGGGCGCTGTTGCCGCTGAGTTCGAGGATCGTCCGCTTGAAGTGCCCGGCCGCCGTCGCGCCGACGTGGCGGCCGACCCGGTCCGTGCCCGCGAAGGAGATCACCTTCGGGACGGGGTGCTCGATGAACGCGTCCCCTATTTCGGCCACGTCGGTGATCACGACGTTGAGCAGTCCGGCGGGCAGTCCGGCGTCCTCGAAGATCTTCGCGATCAGCCCGCCGCCGACGACCGGGGCGTTCTGATTGGGCTTGACGACGACCGCGTTGCCGAGCGCGAGAGCCGGGGCGACGGACTTCATCGTCACCAGGAAGGGGTAGTTGAAGGGACTGATCACCCCTATGACCCCGACGGGCTGCCGGTGGAGACGGTTCTCCTTGCCGTCCGCCGAGGAGGGCAGGATGCGCGCCCCGGGGCGCAGCGCCTGATGGGTCGCGTCGCGCAGGAACTCCTTGCCGAAACGGACCTCGTACTCCGCCTTGGCACGGGTGCCGCCCGACTCGTCGACGATCGCCTCGACAATGTCGTCGTGCAGTTCCTCGGTGATGCGCAGGGCACGTTCCAGAATGCCGCGGCGCTCGTACGGATTGATGAGGGCCCAGGACCGCTGGGCGCGTTCGGCGGCACGGTAGGCCAGATCGACCTCCTGCGCGGTCGCGATGGTGATCGCGGCGAGTTTCTCCCCGTTGTAGGGATTGAAATCGATGATGTCCCACGAGCCGGTTCCGGTCCGCCACTCACCGTCGATGTACTGGTCGGCCAGCTCGTAGAAGAAGGACATGCGATCCCTTAACTCAGGTGCAGACTCCCGTAGAACCGTCATCGTACTGATGAATCACGCCAGTTGGAGCAGACCGCGGAGCAGGTCGCGACTCTCCTCGGGCCCGGGGCTGTCCTCGTGCAGTCGCGTCATGGCCTTTTCGTACTGAGCGACTTCTTCAGCCTTGTCCAGATAGAGCGCACTTGTCAGCTGCTCCAAATAGACAATGTCCGACAGATCGGATTCCGGGAATCGGAGCATCGTAAAAGAGCCGCTCTCCCCGGCATGCCCGCCAAAACTGAAGGGCATCACTTGAAGAGTGATGTTGGGCTGCTCCGACATCTCGATCAGATGCCGCAGTTGTCCGCGCATGACTTCACGGTCGCCGTAGGGCCGACGCAGTGCCGCCTCGTCCAGTACGGCGTGGAACCGGGGTGCGCGTTCGGACACGAGAGCCTTCTGGCGCTCCAGCCGCAGCGCCACACGGCGGTCGATCTCGGCCGCCGGCGCGCCGCCCATGCCCCGGGCGACTACCGCGTGCGCATAGTCCTCGGTCTGCAACAGACCGTGGACGAACTGGACTTCGTACACCCGGATGAGCGATGCCGCTCCCTCCAGACCGACGTACGTCTGGAACCAACCGGGCAGTACATCTCCGTAACTGTGCCACCAGCCCGCCACATTGGCCTCGCGGGCCAGACCGAGCAGGGCGTCGCGCTCCGCCTCGTCCGTGACACCGTAGAGCGTGAGCAGGTCCTCGACGTCCCTGGCCTTGAAGCTCACCCGTCCCAACTCCATGCGGCTGATCTTCGATTCGGAAGCCCGGATGGAGTAGCCGGCCGCCTCACGCGTGATCCCGCGCGAGTCGCGCAGCCGCCTGAGCTGCGAGCCCAGCAGGATGCGTCGCACCACAGATCCACTCGACTCGCCTGCCGCCACTGGTCCGGCCCTCCCCATCGCTTCCTGGACACCGGGGCTCCCCCTGAACCCCAAGTGCCGGATTCTGCCACCAAAACGCTTCAGCCCGTACTCATTCGATTACGGAAATGAGAAGGCTCCCGTAAAGCTACGAAAATACCCGCAGGAAGAAATGACCAAGAACCGGCACGGGTTCGGACAGGTCCGGCGCGTGCACGTGCATCTGCCCTTGCATCTGCCCTGCGCATTCGGAACCATGGTCCTCGCGCACCTGCGTGCTCGTTCGTGTTGTGCCGCTGTACCCCGCAGTACCGATACAGCCGCGAATCCCGGGAGTGCCTCGCATGGGGACGAATGGATCGACGATGCTCGAGCCGTTACGGCAGGGGCTTCCCCCCATCGATCCCTCAGCCGTCTCCGGATCGGCCACCTGCGCTCTGCCCGCCCAGTACGAAGCCGTGGGCGGGGCGCGGAGATTCACCAGGACGACACTGAGCCGATGGGGGCTGGACGAGCGCTTCGACGACGTCTCGCTGGTCGTCTCCGAACTCGTCACCAACGCCCTGCGGCACGCCCTGCCCACGGACACGGTGCCGGACCTCCAGGAATCACCCGTACGGCTGCACTTGATGCGTTGGAGCTCGCGCCTGGTGTGCGCCGTGCGCGACCCCAGCCCGGAGAGCCCCATCGCCTCCGAGGCCCCCGACTCCGCGGAGTCGGGCCGGGGCCTCTTCCTGGTGGAGTCCTTCAGCGACTCCTGGGGCTGGCACCCCTCCCCCGTGCTGGGGGCGAAAAGCCCGAACGGCGCGGCAGCACCGCGCGGCAAGGTGGTCTGGGCGCTGTTCCAGCTGTCGGACAACGCGTAATCCGCATCCGCCCGGCCCGGCGGCGAGCGACGGACCGGGCGGATGGCGACCGGCGGGGCCGGGCAAGTGACGACCAGTGAGGCCGGGCGGATGGCGACCAGCGAGGCGGGACAGGCGTCGACCGGCGGGCTGGGCCGGCGGGTCGGACCGGCGGGTCGGGCCGGCGGGTCGGACCGGCGGGTCGGACCGGCGGGTCGGGCCGGCGGGTCGGACACCGGTCGGCCCGCGGGATGTGATCAGCCGCCCGCTATGAGGTGGTCGAACTCCCCATCCTTCACCCCGAGCAGCAGCGCCTCTATCTCGGCGGGCGTATAGACCAGGGCCGGCCCGTCGGGGTGGCGCGAATTCCGCATCGCCACATCACCGTCGGGCAGTTTCGCGAACTCCACACAGGATCCCTGGGAGTTGCTGTGTCTGCTCTTCTGCCAGACGACTCCGCGAAGCTCTGTGGCCGCCATGCCGTTGTACACGTGGTGCACAGGACGCTCCCCGAGTTGCAAGGTGCAAGTGTCAACTGTCTCGGATCATAGCTCTGTTCAAATATCCCTGCATGAGCAGATGCATGCGCCGATGCACGTGCACTCGGGGTGTTCCCGTGATTACAGCTTTGCGATTACCGCTTTGGACGCAGGGATAGACGTACGGGTTGTCCGTCCGGCTCCATTCGGTTGCCCCTACCCCGAGTCGGCCGCCCCATCCGGGGTCCGCGCGCGCTGGTAGCTTGGCGCGGGCTTTCGTCGACAAGGGGGAATTCCGCATGCGCAACGTCGTACGCACCGGTGCCGTGGTCGTCGCCGGATTCGTCACCGCCGTCGCACTGACCGGCTGCAGCAGTGACGGCGGGAAGAGCGACCCGGACAACGGCGCCGGGGCCGGGGCCGGGGCCGGGGCCGGGAAGAACGGCCGGGCTACGGGGGACAGCAACGGCAGTGGCGACGGCGAGTCCGGGGCCGACGGCGCTGCGCTGGAAGGCGGTTGGGCCGGCAAGACCGACGGCAAGGCGGTGGTCCTGTCCGTCGCGTCCGGCAAGGCCGTCCTCGTCACCGAGCAGCAGGCCTGCACGGGCACCGTGAACGACACGGGCAAGGTGACGCTGACGCTGAAGTGCACCGACGGCGATACCAGGCGCACCACGGGGTCCGTCGAGTCCAACGACGGCAAGACCGCTGTCGTGTCCTGGGACAGCGGGACGAAGGACACCTTGGCCAAGACCGCGCCGGGAGCGATTCCGTCCGGTCTGCCGGACCTGCCGACCCCCTGACGGGCGGGACCGAGCCGTCTCCGTCTCCGTCGCGTCAATCCTCGTGCTCCGGGGGCGGGTTCGGGCCCGGGTCCGGGTTCTGCCCCGGGTAGGGGCCCGGCTTTGGTTCCGGCTTCGGGTCCGGGTCCTGCTTCGGGTCCGGGTCCTGCTTCGAGTCGGGGTCCTGTTTGGGCTTCGGCTTCGGGCTCAGTTTCGGGCTCGGCTTTGGTTTCGGCGTACCGTCCAGCCCCCGGGAGAACTCCTCCAGGGCTTCGAGGAGGAGGCCGGCCCCGTGCCGTACGAACGGGTCCGCCTCCCCTTCGTCCGTCCGCTGCCGCGCGTCCCACTGCGCCAGGGCCTCGTGCGCCTCGGCCCAGTCCGGCACGCGTCGCTCCCGTACCTCCTTCGCACCCTGCTCGGTGGCCCGGCGCAACGCCTCGGCCAGGCGCGCGGCGGCCGGTACGGGGGTGGCGGCGGCGCACGGGAGGTGGGCCTCCAGCAGCATCGCCACCCGGCCGAACTCGGCGAGGGCGTGCTGGGTGTCGTCGGCGGCGGCGCGGGAGAGACCGCGGTTGCGCACCGGTTCGTGCTGGGCGGTGGCCAGCGCCTTCTGCCAGGCGACGCGGGCCTCACGGGTTTCGAGCAGGGCGGTACGGACGTCGTCGTGGCCGCGCTCGGCCGGATCGGCGTACTGGTCGACGACCGAGGCCGCGTACCGCCCGTCCGCCTTCAGCCAGTCGCCGAGCCTGCCGCGAAGCCGCGGGGTCTCCCAGGCCGGGTAGGCGGCGTACGAGATCATCGCGAGGAGACCGCCGAGGAGGGTGAGGACGACTCGTTCGTGTACGGTCTGCGACCAGTTGCCGCCCGCCATGCCGAGCAGGAAGACGACATACGCGGATACGCACGCCTGGCCGACCACGTACCCCGTGCGCATCAGCAGATACATCAGCAGGGCACAGAGCACGGAGAGCATCGCGGAGAGGGTCACGTCGGGGTGGGTGGTCTGGACGATCGCGGTGGCGAGCGAGACGCCGACGATCGTGCCACCGAAGCGGGCCACGGAACGCCCGTACGTCTGGGAGAACTCCGGCCGCATCACCATCACCGCCGCCATGGGCGCCCAGTAGCCGTGGCCGAAGGGCAGTGCGGTGGCGATGAGATAGCCGACGGTGGCGACGGCGGAGACCCGGACTGCGTGGCGCAGGATCGGTGAAGCGGGGCGCAGCTCGGCGCGCATGGCTCCGGCGACGACGGGGATCATGCGCAGGAGAGTGGGCCGGCGGCGGTGCGGGGCGACGGGCGTCCCCTCCCCGGCGCCCTTGATGGCCTCCGCGGCGGCCTCGGCCTCGGCCTGTTCCTCCTTCGTCCCCTCGCCCTCGGCCGTCTCGATGACATCGGAGAGCAGCACACTCAGCCGTTCGGCGGCGCGGCGGGGCGGGCCGGTGAGGAGGGTGCCGGTGTCGGGGGTCCTCAGCACGGCGACGGTGGCCGGGGCGAGCTTCACCGGGTCGCCGTTGCGGATCGCGCGGGCCGCCGAGTCGAGCACGGATCCCGCGGCGGCGAGCAGTTCGCGCACCCGGTCCCGCTCCGGCCCTTCGGACGGCACGCCCATCGCCGGGTCCGCGAGCGAGGCGAGCACCGGCCTGATCCGCTCGGCGACACCGCGGGAGCCACGCAGCTCGGGCGGTCGGCGGCGAGCCTGACGCGGGGTGACGGCGGCCGCGTTGCGAGCCGTCATCAGCGGCACCGGGTCGAAGGCGGCGAGCGGGTCGTGGCGCAGCCGCCGGGCGTAGTCGGCCTCCGCGGCCAGGGCATCGGCGAGGGCATCGCGCTGGGCGCCCCATCTCCGTACCGGGAACAGCACGATCAGCGCCGCCTGCACCACACCGCCGAACAGGATCATCGCCGCGTGCACGGCCGAGTTCGCGACGGAGGTGGGCAGGGTGACCGTCACCAGCATGATCGCCACGTTGGACGACGCGATGATGCCGCCCGTCGGTCCGGCCGCCCAGGCCAGGCCCGCGAGGAACGTCCAGAGCGCCAGCAGGGCCAGGAACAGCGGCAGGCGGGAGCCGGTGAGATAGCCGAGGAACGTCGATACGGCGAGACTCGCCCCGGAGACCAGGGCGAGGACGGGCCGGGGGCGCCAACTGCGCTGGAACGTGGCGATGGCCGCCTGGAACGCGCCGAACGCGGAGCTCGCGGCGACTACGGGCCCGAAGAGCGCGAGGCTGATCCCAAGGACGAGGGCGAGCCCGGCCGCACCGCGGATCGCGATGAGCGGTTCGAGACGCCGCCGCTCGATCGTCAGCCCCGAGCGGGCCGTCTCCTTCAGCGCCCGGAGCCAGCTCATGCCCAGAGCCTAGCCCGGAATTACCGATAAGCCCGATTTGCTGAAATAGGGAAGGTTTCCGGGGTTCTTCCTTCCGGAATTCCCGTCCGGGGCCGCCTGCCCGTGGTGCTCGTCCGGGGCCGCCTGGTCCGTGATTCTCGTCCGGGATTGTCGTGAGCTGGTCCCGGGTTCTATTCGGGGTTCTGACGGTTTCCACGCCCGCTGCGGATCTCCGGTCCGGCCCCGCTCATCCTCGCCCGGTCCGCGGCGGCCGTTCCATGGGTCCATCCGTCGAGGTCGGTGGCGCCCCGGACGCGCGTGGTCGTGGTCTCGGGGAACATCCGCTCGGCGGTGTCCGTGACGGCCATGTCGCGGGCGGCGAGGACCGGCAGCAGACGGGGCGCCGCCGCGTCGGCCCCGGCTCCGGTGCCGGCTGCGGATTCCGCCTCGGCTTCGGCGGCCGCGGTGACGCGGGCGGTGTCGGCGGCGAGCCGGCTGCCCAGGCGCTGGGCGTACGCCATCAGGAAGGACTGCCGGAACGTCTTGGTGCGCTTGCGTCCGCCGGCCCGCTGGCCCGCCTCCGCCGTCGTCATCGCCGCCGTGCCCTGGACCAGCAGGGAGGTGTACAGCAGCTCCACGGCCTCCAGGTCCGCCTCGAATCCGACCACCGTGGAGAAGGCGAGGTCGCTGTTCCACACCGCGCGGCAGCGGTTCGCGGAGGCGACCGCGTCGAGCAGGATCGCCTTCGCCGTCTCGTACGGGGCATCGACCCCGATCCGGCACGCGCTCGGCGCCTCCTTGCTGTGGGTACGGGCGGCGAGCAGGGCCTCGTCGATGGAGTGCCGGGCCATCAGCTCCTGCGCCTTGGTGGTGAGGGCTTCCGCCTCCTCGGGGAAGCCGGTCGCCTCCGCCTTGGCTAGCAGGGCGCGGATCCGGGTCAGCATCCGGGGCTCGTCGTGCGCGGGCGGCAGGTGGAGCCCGTGCGGGGAGGCGCCGGGGGGCGGTCCGACCGCTTCGATGGCGGGGAGCCGGAGCAGCAGTCGGTACAGGCCGAGGAGGGCGGAGGCGTAGGAGAACCGGTCCGGCCGGTTCCGGGGCGGCGCGGCAGGGAGCGCGTCGAGCTGCGACCGCCAGCGGGGCGGCAACGACTCGTACCGCCCGGCCTCCGAGGCGATCAGCCCGGCGGCGAGGCCGGCCGCGGTCTCGTCGAGGTCGCGGCGGACGATCCGTACGACATCGGCGGGCTGCCAGCCGCGGCCCCAGGCCCGGCGGACGAACTCCTCGCCGCGCCGGACCAGTTCCGCGTCGGCCGTCGGGTCGGCGGCCAGGAGGGAGGCTCCGGTGTCGAGACCGGTGTCTCCATCCGAGTGGAGGGCTGCCGCGAATGCCTGGTCGATCACCGGTTCCATGAGGTCAGGGTAGGCAGGACGGTGCGGCGGGGTAGGGCTGGCCCCACCCCGGGGACGGGCCCCGGCGGGCGTGATCGCGAGACGCGGAAACGGTTCGATCGAGGACATGACTTCCCCGCACGCATCCACTGGACCCGCCGCGTCCACCGGGCCCGCCGCGTCCGCCACGCCGGCCGTGACCGTCGCGCCTGCCGCGTCCGCCGCGCCTGCCGTATCTGCCGCGCCTGCCATATCTGCGGCGCCCATGGCGTCCGCGACGTCCGTGGCGTCCGCGAATGCCGCCGACGCCGTACGGCTCCGCTCCGTGCGCCGCGCCTACGGCGAGATCGACGCCCTCGGCGGCATCGACCTCACCGTCCGCACCGGCACCTTCACCGCCGTGATGGGTCCGTCCGGTTCGTTCCGGCAAGTCCACGCTGCTGCACTGCGCGGCCGGGCTCGACCGGCCGACGTCCGGCACCGTCGAGGTGGGTGGGGCAGAGCTGACCGGGCTGAGCGAACGTCGGCTGACGCTGCTGCGCCGGGACCGGATCGGCTTCGTCTTCCAGGCGTTCAACCTGGTCCCCTCACTGACCGCCGCCCAGAATGTCGCCCTGCCGCTACGTCTCGCGGGCCGCCGCCCATCCCGTACCGAGATACGTGAGTCCCTGGCCCGGGTCGGTCTGGCCGTCCGGGCGGGGCACCGGCCCGCCGAGATGTCCGGCGGTCAGCAGCAGCGGGTGGCCCTGGCACGCGCCCTGATCACCCGGCCCGCGGTGCTCTTCGGCGACGAGCCGACCGGCGCGCTGGACACCGCGACGAGCCGGGAGGTGCTGGTGATGCTGCGGGAGTTGGCGGACCGGGAGGGGCAGACGGTCGTGATGGTCACCCACGACCCGGTGGCCGCGGCGCATGCGGACCGGGTGGTCTTCCTGGTCGACGGGCGGGTGGCGGACGATCTGACCGGGCTCTCGGCCGAGCGGATCGCAGCCTGGATGGCGGCGGGACGCACGGGGTGCCGGGCCAGCGGTACGGGCAGCGCGGGCAGCACGGGGGTGGCGTCGTGCTGATCGTTGCCCTGGCCTCCCTGCGCACCCGCTGGACCACGCTCGTCGGCACCTTCGTCGCGCTCACGCTGGGCGTGGGACTGATCGCGGTCATGGGGCTCGGCCTCGCCTCGACCTTCGGCGCCCCGGACCGGGCTCCGCAGCGGTTCGCCGGATCGCCGGTGGTGGTGATGGGCGACGACACCCTGACTGTGGAAGTGCGGCGCGGGCCGTCCACAGACCAGGTCAGCCGCAGGCTCGCGCATCCACACCCTGTGGATATCAGACTCCTGCGCGACCTCCGGGCGCTCGGCCCGGTGAACGCGGGACGACAGGAACGGTGCGCGGGGCGGCCCGGACGCCGTGGGTGTGGACGCACCCGTCGCCGAGGTGCGCCGGGTCGTCGGCGACCGCGCCCTGGTCCTCACCGGGGACGACCGTCGCCGAGCCGACCCGGCGACGGAGCGGGACACCGAGGGGCTGGCCACCGTGAACGCCCTGCTCGGCACGGCGGGTGGCATCACCGCCTTCGTCGCCGTCTTCGTCGTGGCGTCGGCCTTCGCCTTCGCGGTGGCGCTGCGCCGGCGCGAATTCGGGCTGCTGCGCATGGCGGGCGTCACACCGGGCCAATTGCGGCGGCTCCTGCTGACCGAGGCCGCTGTGGTCGGCATCCTCGCCTCGGCCGCCGGGTGCGTGCTGGGCCGCCGGGGTGCGCCGCTGCTGGCCGGGCTGCTGGTCGACGAGGGAATGGCACCGCCCTGGTTCACCGTCCGGCCGGCCGTCTGGCCGCTCCACGCCGCCTTCTGGACCGGGCTCGCCGTGGCCTTCGCGGGAGTCTGGGTGGCGTCGCGGCGGGCCGGCAGGATCGGCCCCGCCGAAGCGCTGCGCGAGGCGGATGTCGATACGGGTGTGCTGCCGCCGGCCCGCCGTCTGCTGGGCTTCGCCCTGCTCGCGGGGGCCGCCTTCCTGATGGCGAAGTCCCTCGCCACGGACCCGTCCGCGCTGCTGAAGCGGAAGACGTACACCACCCAGCCGATGGTCCTGATCACGGCCGCCGCCCTGCTCGCGCCGCTGCTGGTACGCCCGCTGGTCCGGCTGCCGGGGGCGACCGGAATGCTGGTGACCGCGAACGCGTCGGCGTCGCTGCGGCGTACGGCCGCGGTGGCCGCTCCGGTGCTGATCACCGTGGCGCTGGCGGGTTCGGTGGCCGGCTCCGCGACGACGGTGTCGGCGGCGAAGGCGGCCGAGGTACACGCGCACACCCGGGCCGATCTGGTCGTGACGGGCAAGGAGTTGAGGGTCCCGCCGGTGCGCGGCGCGACGCTGTCCGCGTCCGCCTCGACGGCCGTCTACGTACGCGAGGAGGGCACCGCGCTCCTCATGTCCGAGGCCCGCGCCGTGGACGATGCGAAGGCCCTGGCGAGGGTCGGGCGACTGCCGGTGGTGGCGGGCGACATCCGGGATCTGGACGACCGCTCGATCGTGGTGAACGAGGAGTGGGAACAGCGCACGGTGGGCGCGACGGTACGGGTGTGGCTCGGCGACGGGCGACCGGTCGCGTTGCAGATCGCGGCGGTGCTGGCGCGCGGGACGGGGAACAACGGGGCCTATGTCACCAGGGCGAACGCGCCGACGGCTCCGGTGGACCGGATCGACGTCCTCCTCTCGCCGGGCGTGGACCGTGCCGCCGTCACCGCGCGGTTGCACGACACCGGCGGCACGGTGCGGCCGACGGAGCAGTGGCTGGCCGCGACCCATCCGCGCACGAGCCCGCAGACCCGGCTCGGTCTGGTGGTGATCCTGGGAATCGCGCTGGTGTACACGGCAATCGCTCTCGCCAACACGATGCTGATGGCGGGGTCCGTACGGTCCTCGGAGCTGAACGCGCTCCGGCTGACCGGGGCCACCCGGCCGCGGGTCCTCGCGGTGGTGGCCGGGGAAGCCCTGTTCGCGGTGGGCATCGGGGCGTTGCTCGGACTGGCCGTGACCGCGGTGAACCTGATGGGCCTCGGAGTCGCGCTGGCCTCGCTGTCCGCACCGGTGGCGGTGTCGGTGCAGTGGCCGCTGATGGGCGGCGCGGCGGGGGTAGGCACGCTGGTCGCGGTGGGGGCGGCACTGCTGCCGAGGGCGGTGCGGTGCCGCTCGACGCCGGTGAACTGAACCACTGGCTCCGGAGCCGACACCGGAGCCGGGGCCGGAGCCGGAACCGGCCTCGGGCCCGGCTTCTGATTCGGCGTCGGGTTCGACCCCGACTCCGGCTTCGGGTTCGGGATCGGGTTCGACTCCGGCTTCGACTCCGGCTTCGGCTTCGGGCAGCGGACGAGGAGCCAGGCAGGCTGCGCCGTACGGAACCAGGTTCGCCCACACGATTCGCCCATTCAGCCCTACCCGCCTGGCGGACTGGGAGGGCGTCGCGAAAGCGGGATGGACGCGGCGCTCGGCACGAAGGGGGCGGCCGGGCCGCGCTCAGCGGTGACTGCGCCATGCTCGCCGGCGAGGTCCAGAACGTACTGAAGGCGTTGCGGCGCGGCGGGATCGAACTCGTCGAGCTGCACAACCACCACCTGGCGGAGGGCCCTCGCCTGTTCTTCACCCACATCTGGGCCGTGGGCGACGGCGTCGAGCTCGCCCGCGCGGTCCGCGCCGCGGTGGACACCACAAACGTCGTACCGTCCGGCTGAGACCGGCAGCCCCCGCCGACCCCGGGAACGCGCCCTGCCCTCCCTGCCCGCCGCACCCGCCATACCCGTCACACGGACCGCACGCACCGCACCCATCACACCCGTCACACGGACCGTACGCGCCGCACGGGGCCGCCGTACCGATTGCGCCGGTCCAGTGACCCCGGCCCTCGAATCCATTCTGCATATGGACCAATCGGCCCGGAGCGGCGCGTGCCCGCGCGGGCGACCGGGCACCCATGTCCCGTCCGGTCCGCACCCTCCTCGAACCGCCCGTCAGATCCCCCTCTGGAGATCCGCATGGAACCGTCCACCGGCGCACGACACTGCCCCTTCGACTATGCCGAAGCCCTCGAATTCGACCCGGTACTCAGGCACTTGATGACCGAAGAACCCGTATCCCGCATCCGGCTGCCGCACGGCGACGGTGATGCGTGGCTCGTCACCGGCTACGACGACGTCCGCACGGTGACCACCGACCGGCGCTTCAGCCGGACCGCCATCATCGGCCGGAACTTCCCGCGCATGACCCCCGAGCCGATCGTTCAGGACGAAGCGATCAACGTGATGGACCCGCCGGGCAGCAGCCGGTTGCGCAGCCTGATCTCCAAGGGCTTCGCACCTCGTCACATGGAGCGCATGAAGGTGCGCACCCAGCATGTCGTAAACGACTTGCTGGACCGCATGGAGGAGCACGGTGCCCCCGCCGACCTCTTCGAGCATCTGGCGGCCCCGCTGCCCCTGATCACCATCTGCGAGGTCCTCGATATTCCCGGGGCCGACCAGGCGCAGCTGCGCGTCCATGCCCGGACCATGATGGACACCACCGTCGAGAACCGGGACAACGCGGTACGGGCCAAGGCCGATCTCCGCGCCTACTTCCAGACGTTGACTGCCGAACGGCGCGCGAACCCGGGCGACGACCTGATCAGCGCACTGGCCACGGCGCGCGACGGGGACGAGATCCTCGACGACCAGGAACTGACCGTGATGGCCATGGTCCTGCTCATCACCGGCCAGGACACCACCACGTACGAGATCGGCAACATCTGCTACACGCTGCTCACCAGGCCGGACGAGCTCGCTCTGATCCGCGAACGCCCGGACATGCTCCCGCAGGCCATCGAGGAGCTGCTGCGCTTCATCCCCTTCCGCAAGGGCGTCGGCATCCCCCGGGTCGCCACCGAGGACGTGGAACTGAGCGGGGTGATGATCCGGGCGGGGGACATCGTGCACGTCTCCTACCTGACGGCCAATCGCGACGGCCGGAAGTTCGACCGGCCCGACGAGCTGGACCTGGAGCGCGAGGGCCCGTCGCACATGACTTTCGGCTGGGGCGGCCACCACTGTCTCGGCGCCCCGCTCGCCGCCACGGAGCTCCAGGTGGCCATCGGGACCCTGCTGGAACGCTTCCCCGCACTGAAGCTGGCGACGCCCGCCGAGAACGTACGCTGGAACAAGACGTCGATCTGGCGCTATCCCCTCGAACTGCCCGTCACCTGGTGACAGGGGGCGACGTGCGTCTGCGCGACAGACCGTGCGGACCATGACAGTCATCGATGATGCGTCGCGACAGGGCGCCCGGCGGCCCGGAACCATCCCGGGGCGGCAGGGCGCTCTGTTCGTGCGTCGTCGCGCCGTCGCGTCGGCTCGACATGCGGCCCTGATTCGTCTGCCGTAACGTGATCCCGACGGCCACCCAGCCGTGGCGGATCAGCATCCGCCCACGAACGGCTAGAACTCAGTCTTCGACGGTCGGCCCGTCCGCGCCCGTTCCAGGGGTATCGAACCCGGCGCAGGAATCCACCGGACCCCGGATACGCGCGACGCCGCGCGTACCGAGCCGTGGTGGCCACTCCCGCATCGACGAACACCCCTTACCTGTCTTCCGGGCCCGGCCGTGTGGACCAAGTCCGCTAGGAGGAGTTCCATGGCGGTTCTCTGCAAGCCGGCAATCGAGGTTCCCGAGTACGTCATCACCAACGAGGAAACCCTTGAGCTGGCTCAACGGTTGCACGGCGACCATCCGCAGATCGACCTGGTCCTTCGCTTGATCGAACACACCGGGGTGCAGAAGCGGCACCTGATCCAACCGATCGACAAGGTGCTGCAACATCCGGGCTTCGACGCCCGCAGCATCACGTACGAGGAGCACACCAAGGCCCGGGTGCCGGCGGTGGTACGCCGGGCGCTCGACGAGGCCGAACTGGAGCCGCAGCAGATCGACTTGATCATCTACGTCTCCTGCACCGGCTTCATGATGCCGCCGCCGACCGCGTGGCTCATCGGCAACATGGGCTTCCGGCCGGAGACGCGGCAGCTGCCCATCGCCCAACTCGGCTGCGCGGCGGGCGGTGCAGCAGTCAACCGGGCCCACGACTACTGCACGGCATACCCCGACGCCAATGTGCTGATCGTCGCCTGCGAATTCTGCTCGCTCTGCTACCAGCCCACCGACCTGGGTGTCGGATCCCTGCTGTCCAACGGCCTGTTCGGCGACGGCATAGCCGCCGTCGTGCTCCGGGGCCGTGGCGGCACGGGGGTCCGCCTGGAGCGCAACGGCTCGTTCATCATCCCGGACACCGAGGACTGGATCTCCTACGCGGTCCGCTCCACCGGGTTCCACTTCCAGCTCGACAAGCGGGTACCCGGAACCATGGAACCCCTCGCCCCGGCCCTGAACGCCGTCGCGGAGGATTACCAGTGGAACGCCAGCAAGCTGGACTTCTACATCATCCACGCGGGCGGCCCGCGCATCCTGGACGACCTGAGCCGCTTCCTCGACGTACCGCCCGAAGCGTTCCGCTTCAGTCGGGCCACGCTCACCGAGTACGGCAACATCGCCAGTGCGGTGGTGCTCGACGCCCTTGGCCGGATGTTCGACGAGGCATCGGCCCTGGATGGTCACCGCGGCCTGATGGCCGGCTTCGGTCCCGGGATCACCGCCGAGATCTCCCTCGGCACCTGGACGACAAACTCCGAGTCCTGACACTCCGGCCTCCAGCCCGTCCGGCGCGCGAGGACTGGGCACCCGGAGGCAGCTTCCCGGTCACGGGAGGGGGTGGGGCGGGCGGGGCGGGAAAGAAGGCGCGGGCGGGAAGGGCGGGCTCGGAGAGGTCAAGCCCTGCACCGCGGCCCGCCCTCGCACCGCCGCCCGCCCCTTCCCATGACCCGCGCCCTCCGCCCTTCCCGCCCCGCCCCATCCATCCCGCCTCCGCCCTTCCCACCCCATCCGTCCCGCCTCCGCCCATCCCACCCCATCCGTCCCGCCTCCCCTCCCGTTTCCGTCCCGCCTCCCCTCCCGTGACCCGCCCCTTCCGTTTCCGTCCCGCCTCCTGTCAGTGGCGGATGCCAGACTCGACGGCATGACCGAACGTTGGGCTCTGGCCACCACAGAGACCGGCGGTGCCCTTCTCGCCCCGCTGGGCCCCACCGGTCTGCCCACCGCCCCGGTCCTGACCGAGCCCGACCTCGTGGAGGCTGTCCGCTCCCGCCCGGACGTCACCCGCTGGGTCTGGCGGTCCACCGCGGAGATCTACCCGCGTCTGCTGGCCGCCGGCGTCCCCGTGGCCCGTTGTTACGACATCGAGGTCGCCGAATCCCTTCTCCTCGCCCACGAGGGCCGTCTCAGCGAACCCCGCTCCGCGGCCGCGGCCCACGCCCGCCTGCGCAACGCTCCCGTGCCGCCCGACCCCCCGCCCCGTTCCGCCGAGCCCGGCTCGCAGTCCTCCCTCTTCGAGCCGTCGAAGGGCACGGACCTGCTCTTCGACGACCTGCTCCAGGTGTACGCCGAACAGCTCCGCCGCCACGACACCACCGCACACCCCGGGCGGATGCGCTTGCTGACGGCCGCCGAATCGGCGGGCATGCTGGTCGCCGCCGAGATGAACCGGTCCGGCCTTCCCTGGCGCGCGGATGTGCACCGGGAAGTGCTCCAGGAACTGCTCGGCGAGCGCTACGCGGGCGGCGGCGAGCCCCGCAGGCTGGCCGAGCTGACCGACCAGGTGTCGGCCGCCTTCGGCAGACGGGTCCGCCCCGACCTCCCGGCCGACGTGGTGAAGGCGTTCGCACAGGCCGGCATCAAGGTGAGGTCCACCCGGCGCTGGGAACTGGAGGAGCTGGACCATCCGGCGGTGGAGCCCCTCGTCCAGTACAAGAAGCTGTACCGGATCTGGACGGCACACGGCTGGAGCTGGCTCCAGGACTGGGTGCGCGACGGCCGCTTCCGCCCCGAGTACCAGCCCGGCGGCACGGTCAGCGGCCGCTGGACGACCAACGGCGGAGGGGCCCTGCAGATCCCCAAGGTGATACGGCGGGCGGTCGTCGCCGACGAGGGCTGGTGCCTCGTCGTCGCGGACGCCGACCAGATGGAGCCCAGGGTCCTGGCCGCGATCTCCCGAGACCGCGGCCTGATGGAGGTGGCGGGCCACGACGGCGACCTCTACACGGCCCTGTCGGACCGGGCCTTCCAGGGCGACCGGGAGCACGCCAAGCTCGCGCTGCTGGGCGCGGTCTACGGCCAGACCTCGGGCGACGGCCTGAAGAACCTGGCCGCCCTGCGTCGGAGATTTCCTCTGGCCGTGGCCTATGTCGACGAGGCGGCGAAGGCCGGCGAGGAGGGACGTCTCGTACGGACATGGCTGGGGCGGACCAGTCCGCCCGCCGCCGGGAGCCGCGACGACGACGAGGCCGGCATCCCGCAGGAGAGCACCGAACAGTCCGCCGCCGACAGTGAGTTCACGCCTGGTTACGCATCGACGGACGCCCGGGCACGGGGCCGCTTCACCCGCAACTTCGTGGTGCAGGGCAGCGCCGCGGACTGGGCTCTGCTGCTCCTGGCCGCCCTCCGCCGGACAATCGCCTCCGCCGGCCTCCGGGCCGAACTGGTCTTCTTCCAGCACGACGAGGTGATCGTGCACTGCCCACGGGAGGAGGCCGAGGCGGTGACGGAGGCGATCCGGGCGGCCGCCGACCTGGCCGGACGGACCGCCTTCGGTGAGACACCGGTACTTTTTCCGTTCACGACGGCGGTGGTGGAGCGCTACTCGGACGCGAAGTAGTCCACCCCCGCCACGCCCTGGTCACCCTCCGGAGCCGGATCCTCCGCCGGTGCGTCGGTCACCCTCGTCGGGCCCCGGAGCGGACCGCGAAGGATGTCCCTGTGCCGGTTCTTCCCCGAACCCGGCCAGCCCGTGGTCGTAGTGCGCCGGACGCAGATGCTGATGTCGGTGGCGGGCATTGAGCAGATGAATGACGAACGCTGCGACCGCGATCATCCCGAGGACGACCACGACAGTGACCAGGGTGTCCATGCGGTACCGGCCCCCTTCGATGCGCAGGCCGACAGAACCGGCTCACCGGGAGCCGTACACATCCAGGCTACTCCGCTGCCCGGCAACCGCCCCCCGAACCGCGGGCCGTTCGCGTCCCGGCGCCCCGGACTCATGGACTCACGGCCCCACAGCCCCACAGCCCCACGGCCCCATTGCGTCACGGCGTCACGGCGTCACGGCGAGGAAGGGCCCGCTTCCCACAGCGCGGGGACGTTCGGCGGCGTCCAGCCGGGCTGCGCCAGGTGCCCCTGAAGGCAGCGGTAACTGGCCAAGCCGTACGTCACGACATCGCCCGCCGCGTACGTCGTCCCGACCGCCCAGCTGCCGTCCGGGTCGGTCGGCGGGTCCGTCGGGTCGGTGGGCGGGTCGGTCGGGGTGCCGTTGGTGACCAGGGTGAGCCCGTACGCCTGGAGCACCGGGTTCACCGGCTGAAAGTACGTCGTACCGCCCTGGGAGCAGTTGCCGGAGCCGCCGGAGGTGACGCCCTGCGCCTGGCTGCCGGAGATGAAGGAACCGCCGGAGTCGCCCGGTTCGGCGCACACATTGGTGCGGGTGACCCCGGAGACGATGCCCTCCTGGTAGGTGACGCTGGTGTTGCGCTGCTGGACCGTGCCGCAGTGCCAGCCGGTCGTCGAACCGGAGCGGCAGACCGACGACCCCTCCAGCGCCTCGGTGGACCCGGTGACCGTCACATCGCCGTTGCCGTACCCGTTCACCAGCGCACGCGGTGTCCAGCCGGTGTTCGTCGCGACCCAGGAGTAGTCACGGCCGGGGAAGGTGGAGCCCTGGAAGGAGCCCAGCGCCTGCTGGTTGTAGCCGCTGGTGCTGACCCCGGGCGTTCCGCAGTGACCGGCGCTGACGAAACCGGACTGGCTGCTGCCGCGCTTCACGGGGAAGCCGATGGAGCAGCGCCCCGAACCGTTCATGTAGTACGCGTCGCCACCCCTCAGATCCGTGAACGTACGTGGTTCCTCACTAGATTGACGCACCGTCACTTACTCGCTCGGCACATCCGCCGCAGCGAGGAAGGCATCGGCCGCCGAGGCGTGGGCGGCCTGCACGATCACGCGGTTGGTGGCCACATCGACGTACCAGGCGGGTATGCCCTTGGGGACCTTGCGCAGCGCCACCCGGTCCAACGCGGCCTTGGCGGCGTCGAGTTCGGCCAGGCTGCGGGTGACGACGACGGCCCGGGCACCGGCCCGGCCGATCCGGGCGGCGTCCGCGGCATCGGTGGTGGCAACAGTCAGGGCGGCGTCGTCGCCGCTCACCCGGGCTCCGGCGAAGTCCGCGCCGAGGGAGCGCTTCAGCCCGGCGGCGACGGCTGCCGCCCGGGACTCGTGGCCGATCCGGTCGCGCGCCTCGACCGTGGTCAGTCCGAGATCGCGGCGCATGGCCTCCAGCAGACCGGGCGAGAGCTGATCGGCGCCTGCGGCGGTGGGGGTGGCGAGGAGCGGGATCGGCGGACGCGCTGCCGGTCAGGCCGGCCAACGCGAGGATGCCGACGGCCACGGTGGCGGTACTCGCGGCCAGGGCACGTCTGCGGAGGGTGGATCTCTCCACGGAACTCTCCTTGACTTCGGGGGAATTGCCGCCAAGGTAGCCGCGTACACGTCACCGTCAGGAGATCCCGTTCTCCCCCTCACTTCGCGTTATGGGGCCGCGCCCATGAGTTCAGTCCATGCGAGCAGGTGGGCTGCTGGGGGCCGGACGGTCCGCCGATGTGCACGCGCTCGACGAGCAGTGGGCACTGCGCCGGCACCGCGACGGCATGGACGCCACCCATGAGTGGTCGGTCATGTGCTACCTCGTTCGCCCACGGCTACCTGGTATACGGCAACGCCTCGCCCCTGGCATGGGAGCTGCCAGGGGCGAGGCGTCTCGCGTCGTGGCCACGGACCGTATCCAGTCTTCGCGCGCGACTCCGTCTGCCCAGTGCGGACCCTGGGCGGCACCGGCGGAACTGCGTCCCGGGTGGTACCGGCCGTGGCGCTCAGAAGCACGGAAGCGTGGTTCCTACGGAGCTGATGGCCTCGGAGCCCTTACGGCTTCGCCGATTTCGGATGGCCAAGCGGGCCTGTATCGGGCAACGAAATCGGCGAAGTCCTCGCACAGGTACTGCGGATCACACGGCTTCAGCCGTATCTGCTGGTGACCGCTGTGCACCCACCAGACCTCGAAGTCGGTCACCGTCCCTTCGACAGGCCAGTCCGCGATTCGCTCGCGAGGCAGAAGCACGACATCGACAAACCCTTCGACACCGAGGCCGATGTCCACGAAGATGCCGATCGTTCCGGGCCTGGGCACCCGGACGACTGTGCCCGTGACGACCTGACCGAACCGCAGCTCACCTTGAATTCGCTCCCACTCCGCCTCGGTCACCACTCACGCATCGTTGCACGAACACCGGCTGGGACAAGTAGGGCCCGGTACGAGCTTCAGCTCGTACCGGGCCCAGCAACTGAAATGCGTCAACGGGCGAACGGGCCGGACACCCCGGGCGGGGAGTTCAGGCCGCTCAGGCCGCTCAGGCCGTGCCGTTGGGGTGCAGAACGACCTCGGTCCAGCCGTCGTCGCGGTTGTCGAAGTGCTCGTATCCCTGCGGCGCTTCCGCGAGCGGGAGTTCGTGCGAGACGATCCAGGACGGCTTGGCCTTGCCCAGCTGGATCAGGTTGCACAGCTGGCGGTTGTAGGCCTTGACGTTGGTCTGGCCGGTGCCCATCGACTGGCCCTTGAACCAGTACATGCCGTAGTCGAAAGCGATCTCTCCTTCGTCCTTGTAGAGCTGGTCCGGGCTGCCGGGGTCCTGCGGTACGAAGACGCCGACCACGCCGATGGTGCCGGTGAACTTCACCGACTGCACCAGGTTGTTCAGTGTCAGGTTCGGCTGCTCGTGCCCCTGGGCGTCGTGTGCCTGGTAACCCACGCACTCACACCCGCAGTCCACGCCCAGACCGTTGGTGTGGTCGTTGATCTGGTCGATCGGCGAGCCCTGGGAGTCGTCGATGGGGATGGCACCGATCTCCTCGGCCAGCCGCAGCCGGTCCGGATGACGGTCGACGACCATCACCTTGGCGGCACTCTTGAGGTTCGCCGACAGGGCGGCCATCAGGCCGACCGGCCCGGCACCGTAAATGGCGACGGTCTCACCCGGTCGCACCCCCGCGAGCTCGGTGCAGTGCCAGCCGGTCGGGAAGACATCGGACAGCATCACGTAATCGGTCTGCTTCTCCCACGCTTCCTCCGGCAGCACCAGGCAGTTGAAATCGCCGTACGGAACCCGCAGGTACTCGGCCTGCCCTCCGTTGTACGGGCCCATTCCCGCGAAGCCGTACGCGGCACCGGCCATCCTCGGGTCCGTCGGTGTGGTCAGACAGAACGCCGTCAGCCCGTTGTCGCAGTTGCGGCAGAACCCGCAGCTGATGTTGAACGGCAGACAGACCAGGTCCCCCACCCTCACCCGGTCCACGCCGTCACCGATCTCGATCACCTCACCCATGCTCTCGTGCCCCAGAACGCGCCCCGGCTCCATGTCGGTGCGCCCCTCGTACATGTGCAGATCCGACCCGCAGATGTTCGCCGAGGTGACCTTGACCAGCACGTCCGTCGGCCGCTCGATCCTCGCATCCGGCACATCCCTGACGCTCACCGAACGCGGCCCGTCATACACCAGCGCCTTCATGGGATCGCCTCCACATTCCCCATTCCGGATTCCTCGTTCCGGCCTCGCCCAGGCCCCTACGGGCCTCGCTCCGGAAACTCCCTCGCTTCGGAATGCGCATAAAGAAGATTCAATGACTGGAAGATTCAATGACTACACGCGGGGCCCTTGACTGCACCGGGGTTCGTCGATTGCATACGGCCTCACCGCACACGGGCTTTCGACTGCACTTGGGGCGGCACTCCACGCCTCTTCAACCCTCCCACCGGGGCGTGGCGTGTCAAACGCAGAACCTCCCCGCCGGAACGCGGCGGGGAGGGGCCGGATCCACCGCGCCGGTCAGGACGAACGCGCCGCCATGGTCCACTGAGGATCACGGACGAGGGCCCGCGCCGCAGAACCGGAACCCCTGTAGCACGGGCGTCGGTGGCGAAATGGCGACGGCGTCGACATCGCCGTTCAGCCGCCGGTGCCGCCCGGTATGCGGGCCAGGTACATCTGTCCCGGGTTGTTCAGGGAGCTGTTGCGGTTCTTCCGCTGATCCGCTGCCGAACGGCTTCGCAGAGGATCGCGGTCGCGGCATTCGCCGCGTTCAGTGAGCTCGCGGAGCCGGTCATCGGGATGCTGACCGTGTAGTCGCACAACGTACGCCAGGTGTTGCTGAGTCCGGCTGTCTCATTGCCGATCAGCAGCAGTGTCGGCTGGGTGAAGTCAAAATCGAACACGTCGCAGTCGCCATGCTCGTCCGTACCGACCAGGACGATCGGTGTTCCGTCGGCCCGGCGAGCGTCCACCCAGTCCATCACCTCGCCCGGTGACGGCACCCGGACGGCGGGCAGGGAGAACAGCGAGCCGGTGCTCGATCGGACTGATTTCGGGTCGTAGACGTCGGCGGCGTGCCCCGCCACGATCAGACCATGGGCGCCCAGAGCATCCGCCGAGCGAATGATGCTGCCGATGTTCCCCGGACTGGTCGGCCGGTCGAACAGTAAGCCCAGGAAGTCTTCCGGGACCATGATCCGGCCGAGGTCATCGGCGGGCATCTCCACGACGGCGACGACCTCGGGCGGGGCCTCGCTCTTCTCGCCCAGCTCCATCAGTAAGTCCCGGGCCATCACGATCTGCTCCGTTCGCACCGTACGAAGGAGCTCCCGCGCCCACTTCGACAGCTCCCGCTCTCCGTCGTAGAGGAGCGTGCGTACGGGCCAGCCCTGCTCCACCGCGAGCGAGATCGGACGGACTCCCAGGACCAGGAACTCACCGGCGCGCGTGCGCTTGTTGCGGTTGCCGAGCAATGCCTGCCACTGCTGGAAGCGAGCGTTGCGTGAGGTGATCCGCTGAGCCGCCGGCATCCGCTCTCCACGTGATCTTGGCATTCTCAAAAGCCTAACTCCCGTTCCAGGTACGGACAAAGGCGTTCGTGATCCTGAACGGAACCGTGCTGCCGATCGACCGGATCGCCGCCGGCCGGCCGCACTACTCGGGGAAGAAGCGGACCCACGGAATGAACGTCCAGGTCCTGACCGACCCGTTCGGACGACTGCGGTGCGCATCGCCCGCGCTGCCGGGCGCGGCGCACGATCTGACGGCGCCACGCGAGCACGGCATCAAACGACGCGCTCGCCGAGGCCGGCCTCAAGTGCTGGGCGGACAAGGCGCATCAAAGCACGGAGCAAAAAAGCCCAGGTCACACAAGGTGTGACCTGGGCTTTGACTGAGCCGCCTTCGGGATTCGAACCCGAGACCTACGCATTACGAGTGCGTTGCTCTGGCCAACTGAGCTAAGGCGGCACGCCCTGTCGCACCATGGTGCGATCAGCAGCGTCGCCAAGTCTACACAGTTTCCGGGGGTGCTCCGCACCAGCCCGGATCCGGACCGTCTTCGCAGGTCAGCAGCAGGTCAGCAGGAGAACACTGGCCGTCCGGGCGGGATCAGGAACACTGCTTGCCGTCGCTCGGCGGGGTGCCGTCCAGGAGGTAGGTGTTGATCGCCGTGTCGATGCAGTCGCTGCCGCGGCCGTAGGCCGTGTGGCCGTCGCCCCGGTAGGTGAGGAGGGTGCCGGAGGAGAGCTGGCCGGCCAGGGACTCGGCCCACTTGTACGGGGTGGCCGGGTCGCGGGTGGTGCCGACCACGACGATCGGGTCCGCGCCCTTCGCCTCGATGCGGTGGGGAGTGCCGGTGGGCCGGACCGGCCAGTGGGCGCAGTTCAGGGCGGCCCAGGTGAAGGTCCTGCCGAAGACCGGGGACGCCTTCTCGAAAGCGGGAAGCGCCTGGGCGGCGGCATCGGCATCGGCGAAGGCGGGCGGCAGGTCCAGGCAGTTCACGGCGGCGTTGGCGTACATCAGATTCGCGTACGTGCCGTTCGGCTCGCGTTCGTAGTAGCTGTCCGCCAGCGAGAGCAGGCCGGAGCCGTCGCCCTTCTCGGCACCGGCGAGGGCGACGCGGAGCTGGGGCCAGGACGACTCGTCGTACATGGCGGCGATGACTCCCGTGGTGGCGAGGGATTCCGTGAGCTTCCGGGAGTCGCCGGTGGGGATCGGCCTGGCGTCGAGGTGGGCGAAGAGCTGCTTCAGGCGGGCGGCCGCGTCGGTGGTGGAGGTGGTGCCGAGCGGGCAGCCCGCCTTCTTCACACAGTCGGCGGCGAAGGACTGGAACGCGGTCTCGAAGCCCGCGGTCTGGTCACGGTTCACTTCGACGGCGGGGAGCGACGGATCCATCGCGCCGTCCAGGACCAGGCGGCCGACCCTGGCGGGGAAGAGATCGGCGTACGTCGCACCGAGGTAGGTGCCGTACGACGCCCCGACGTAGTGCAGTTTCTCGTCGCCGAGCAGGGCTCGCAGCATGTCCATGTCGCGTGCCGTCTCCACGGTCGAGACATGCGGCAGGATCTCGCCGGAGTGCTGCTCGCAGCCGCTGGCGAACTCCTTGTAGGCGCCACTCAGCCTGGCGACCTCTCCGGCGTCGTCCGGTGTCTGGTCGACCTGCGTGTAGGCGTCCATCTGCGGACTGGTGAGGCACTCGACGGGCTCGCTGCGGGCCACGCCGCGCGGGTCGATGGCGACCATGTCGTAGCGGGCCCGGACCTGGGCGGGGTAGCCGACGGCCGCGTAGCTCTGGAGGTAGCCGATGGCCGAAGCGCCGGGGCCGCCCGGATTCACCAGGAGGGAGCCGATTCGTTCGCCGGGCCCGGTGGCCTTCGCGCGGGAGACGGCCAGCTTCATGTCGCCGCCGTCGGGCTTTCCGTAGTCCCTGGGCGCCTTCATTGTCGCGCACTGGAATCCCTCGACGCCGCAGTCCCGCCAGTCCAGCCGCTGCGCGTAGTACGGCTTGAGCGCCGCGGGGACGGGTGCGGCGGACGGCGAGGTGCTCGTGGAACCGCCACTGCTGCAGCCGGAGACGAGAAGGCCGGCCGTGCCGAGCACGGTGGCAAGGATGCGGAGCGGGCGCCTGGTGTCCATCCCCGGAGCGTAGCCGCCGCGTGACGGCCCACCCGTTTTCCCGCTCGTACGGGTGAAAGCGGCGACGGACGATGACAAACGGTGATGCGTGGTGACCGATGGCTCGATGTCCGGTGACCGGTGACCGACGCTCTCAATGTGCGGTGACCGGTGACCGACGCTCTCAATGTGCGGTGACCGGTGACCGACGCTCTCGATGTGCGGAGACGATGGCTGGTGAGGCCGCGCGCGTCGATGGCTGGTGTCAGCCCGCGCGCAGCGCCATCGTCATCGCCTCCACCGCGAGCAGCGGCGCCACATTGCGGTCCAGCGCCCGGCGGCAGGCGGTCACCGCCTCTATCCGGCGCAGGGTGCGCTCGGGCGTGGAGGAGCGGGCGATGCGGTCGAGGGCGTCCTGTGCGTCCGCGTTGGCGATGGCGATCCGCGAGCCCAGCTGGATCGCCAGTACGTCGCGGTAGAAGCCGGTCAGGTCGGTGAGTGCGAGATCGAGGCTGTCGCGCTGGGTACGGGTCTTGCGGCGCTTCTGTCTGTCCTCCAGCTCCTTCATCACCCCCGCCGTGCCGCGCGGCATCCGCCCCCCGGCGGCGGCACCGAGCGCCGCCTTCATCTCTTCCGTCTCCTTGGCGTCGACCTCCTCCGAGACCTGCTTTGCATCATCGGTGGCGGTGTCGATCAGCTCCTGGGCGGCCTTGAGACAGCCCCCGATGTCCTCGACACGCAGCGGGAGCTTGAGCACGGCGGCGCGACGCGAACGGGCCCGCTCGTCGGTGGCGAGGCGGCGGGCCCTGCCGATGTGGCCCTGGGTGGCGCGGGCGGCGGACGCGGCGCGCTCCGGATCGATGCCGTCGCGCCGGATCAGGACATCGGCCACCGCGTCGACCGGGGGCGTACGCAGGGTGAGGTGGCGACAGCGGGAGCGGATGGTGGGCAGCACGTCTTCGAGGGAGGGCGCGCAGAGCAGCCACACCGTGCGCGGCGCGGGCTCCTCGACGGCCTTCAGCAGGACGTTCCCCGCACCTTCGGTGAGCCGGTCGGCGTCCTCTAGGACGATGACCTGCCAGCGGCCGACGGCCGGGGAGAGCTGGGCGCGGCGGACCAGCTCGCGGGTCTCCTTCACACCGATGGAGAGGAGGTCCGTACGGACCACCTCGACGTCGGCGTGGGTACCGATGAGGCTGGTGTGACAGCCGTCGCAGAAGCCGCAGCCCGGTGCGCCGCCCAGGGCACGATCCGGGCTGGTGCACTGGAGTGCGGCGGCGAAGGCGCGGGCGGCGGTGGAACGGCCGGAGCCCGGCGGTCCGGTGAACAGCCAGGCATGGGTCATCTTCGAACCCGGAGGAACCGGCTCCCCCGCGGAGTGGGCGGTGACCAGCACATCGGCGTCCCGCGCGGCCGCACCGAGCTGCTCCTGCACTCGGTCCTGGCCGACGAGGTCGTCCCATACGGTCACGGGTCACCGCCCTTCCGGTGGTGTGCGGCCGCGCGGCTGTCCTGCGATGCGGTCACGCGGCTGTGGTGTCGCTGCTTGTCGATCCGGCTTCCCGGCCCGGACCCGTCTCCCGGCCCCGGACCCGATTCCCGACCCGATTCCCCGACCAGTGTCCCGGACCCGGTTTCCGGACCCGTGTCCCCGGCCCGGGTTCCCGATCCGGCTTCCCATTGTGAGGGACGGGTCCGACAATCCCGGCGGGACGGGGGCCCGAAGAGACGGGGAACGGCTGCGGCGCGGTCCGGCTACCGGGCGGACCCGCCCGGCAGCCTGCCGCGATCAGCGGCGCGGCCGGCGTCCCCGGCCCGAGGAGCCCGGGTCCTCGCCGTCGCGGCGCTCGCCCAGCAGCTCGTCCGCCAGCGTCGGCAGATCGTCCAGCGGGGTCTCCTCGGCCCAGTCGGGACGAGGACGTCGGCTCCGGTGCTCCTGCCGTTCCCCGTGTTCCTGACCGTCCCAGTGGTCCTGAACCTGCCGCGGAGCGGCCGCGTGCGGGTCAGCGATCTGCGGAAGCTCGCGCGTCCGCTCGTTCTCGCTCTCCCGGGCGGAGTCCGTCGGCCGCTCGTCGCGGAAAATGCCCCGCGGAACCCGGTCCGCCGGATTGGCGTCCCGTGCGTCGTGTACGTCCCGCACCGGAGGAAGAACCGCCATCTCGTCCGCGGCACCCGCGGCACCTGCCGCGCCAGGACGCTCGGGCCGATCCGAACGGTCCGAGCGGCCCGAGCGGTCGTGGACCTTCGGAATCATCGCCGTCTCGGCCTCATCCGAGGACGAGGACGAGGACGAGGAGGAAGGCGAGGCCGTGGACGGGGTGCCCGGCGCCCGCACCGGCTGTGTGATGTCGTTCGGATTGACGATCGGGGTCGGCACCGTGATCTCGTTGTCCGGCACGGACGCCGCCGCAGCCGCCTCCGCCCGGGCCGACTCCGCCGCGGCAGCCGCCTCGGCCTCTGCCCGCCGACGGGCCTCCTCGGCCCGCAGCAGCGCCCCTTCGGCCTTGCGCTGCTTCTCCAGCCGCCGCGCCTCGGCCTCCTTGCGCAGCCGCGCCTCCTCCTCGGCCTGCTTGCGCAGCCTGGCCTGCTCGGCCTCGTGGGCCGCTTCCTCGGCCTCTCGCCTGACCCGCTCCTCCTCGGCCAGACGGCGGGCTTCCTCGGCGCGCTGCCGGGCTTCCTCGGCCTGGCGTTCGGCCTCGCGCCGGCGTGCCTCCTCCAGCTCGCGGCGCTTGCGCTCCTCCTCCTCGGCGCGGAGCTTGGCGAGCTGTGCCTGCCGCTCGCGCTCCAGCCGCTCCTCCTCGGCCTTGCGGGCCGCCTCTTCCTCGGCCTTGCGCCTGGCCTCTTCCTCGGCGGCCTTGCGCGCCTCCTCCTGGGCCTTGATCTCGGCCTCGGAGAGCGGAAGGAGCTGGTCGAGCCGGTGGCGTACGACCGTGGTGATCGCTTCCGGGTCCTGGCCCGCGTCCACCACCAGGTAGCGGGTCGGGTCGGCCGCGGCCAGCGTCAGGAAGCCGGACCGCACCCGGGCGTGGAACTCGGGCGGCTCGGACTCCAGCCGGTCGGGCGCCTCGGTGAACCGTTCCCGCGCGGTCTCCGGGTCGACGTCCAGCAGGACCGTCAGATGCGGTACGAGTCCGCTCGTCGCCCAGCGCGAGATCCGGGCGATCTCGGTCGGGGAGAGATCGCGGCCCGCGCCCTGGTAGGCGACGGACGAATCGATGTAACGGTCGGAGATGACGATCGCGCCGCGCTCCAGCGCCGGACGTACGACCGAGTCGACGTGCTCGGCGCGGTCGGCCGCGTACAGCAGTGCCTCCGCCCGGTTGGAGAGACCGGCCGAGGACACGTCGAGCAGGATCGAGCGCAGCCGCTTGCCGACGGGGGTCGCGCCCGGCTCGCGGGTGACGACGACCTCGTGGCCCTTGGCCCGGATCCACTCTGCGAGCGCCTCGACCTGGGTGGACTTGCCGGCGCCGTCGCCGCCCTCCAGGGCGAGGAAGAATCCGGTCGCGGCGGGAGCGACGGCCGGGTCGCCACCGCGCAGCGCCTCGCGCAGATCGCGGCGCAGCGGCACGCCGGAGCGGTCGTCCGTCTTCGCGAGGACGATCACGGCGACGGGCAGCAGCAGCGCGCCGATCAGCATCAGGGCGAAGGCCGCTCCGCCGTGGGCGAAGACGAAGCCGCCCGAGGTCAGCCGGTGGGTGCCGATCGCGGCGGCCAGCAGCGGGCCCGCGAGCGCGCCGAGCGCGACGAGGACCCGTACGACGGCCTGGAGGTGCTCCGTGGTCCTGGCCCGGCGGAACGCCTCGGTCTCCTGGTCGACCAGGACATGACCGGTGCCGGCGGCGACACCGGCCGCGTATCCGGCGAGCACCGCGATCATCAGCACGGTCGCCGTGTCCGGCACGAGGCCCATGACGAGGAGTGCGATGCCGGTGACGGCGATGGCCAGCGCGAGCAGCCGGCGCCGCGACAGCGCGGGCAGCACCTTCCCCGCGGTACGGATACCGACACCCGTGGCGCCGGTCAGGCCGAGGACCAGCAGGGCGAAGGTGGCGGGCCCGCCCCCCAGCTCGGCGGCGTGCAGTACGGCGGCGGCGGCTGCTGCCGCGATGGCTCCGGCGACGGCGGCCGAGGCGCCGACGAGCAGTGGTACGGCTCCGGTGCGGCCCTTGTCGGGTCCGCTGCCAGCCGACGGCCGGCGCAGGCCCTCCAGTGGCGAGCGCGGGCGGGGTGTCTGCGTGCCGGGCAGTTCCAGGAAGTACAGGGTGGAGATCGAGGCCGAGAAGAGCCCGGCCGCGACGTACGAGCCGAGGGCCGCCTGGTGGAGCGAGAACCACTCCAGACCCGAGCCCAGCAGATTGCCGACGAGCGTGGCGATCAGCAGGGCGGTCGCGGCGGCCGGAATGGCGGCGAAATCGGTACGGAGGGAGAGTCGGCGCAGCGCGTCGAGGCGGTCGGGCAGCGGGCGGACCGCGGCGCCCTCGGGGGGCGGGGCGGGCAGCAGCGCGGGGGCGGCTCCGTCCTTGGCGACCGTCCACAGGCGTTCGGCGGCGCCGACGACGAAGACGGTGATGAGGATCATCATGAGTGCCTTGTCGGGCATCCAGTCGATCCACAGGGGTGCGACGACCAGCAGCGCGAGCCGCAGCCCGTCCGTCCCGATCATCAGCCACCGCCGGTCCAGCGGCCCTCCGGGCGCGGTGAGCGTCGTCAGCGGCCCCAGAAGTACGGCTCCGAAGAGCAGGGTGGCAAGAATCCGGGCACCGAACACCGCGGCGACGGCAAACGCCGCCCCTCGGTACCCGGCTCCGAATGAGCCCTCCAGGACCGCCGCTTGCAGCGACATCAGCACCAGCACGAGAAGGGCGAGTGCATCGCCGATACTGCCGACGAGCTGGGCGCTCCACAGCCGCTTCAGCGGTGGAACACGCAACAGGGCTCGTACGGCGCGCTCGCGTGAGTCTGCGGCAAGTGTGTCGGAGGTGGGGCTCACGACCGTTGGCTGCTCGGCTCGCGTCATCCGCCCAGCCTATCCGGAGCGGCGGGGTCCCCGGAGGCCCCGCCCGAACATACAGTCGCCCGGGGTACCCAGGCCCCTCGGCGTTTGACGCGCGGAGCCCCGGCGGAGCCCCCGTTTCGGGGAGGAGCGGACGGGGGACAGGCCTGCCGCAGGCGATCTCCGCACCCGTCCCGCGCGCCCGCCCCGGATACGCGATCGCCGGAGGGTCCGGCGGACCGGGCCCCTCCGGCGATCGGTCGTACGGTCAGTCCTCCACGGACGCCCCGGCCGTCTTCTTCGCCGCGGTCGTCTTCTTGGCCGCCGCCTTCTTCGCGGTGGTCGTCTTCTTCGCCGCGGTCTTCTTGGCCGTCGCCTTCTTCGCGGTGGTCGTCTTCTTCGCGGTCGCCTTCTTGGCCGGGGCCTTCTTGGCGGGGGCCTTCTTCGCCGTCTTCTTCTTGGCGGGCACCTTGGCGCGCTTCTCCGCGAGCAGCTCGTAGCCGCGCTCCGGCGTGATGGTCTCGACACTGTCGCCGGTCCGCAGCGTCGCGTTGGTCTCGCCGTCGGTGACATACGGGCCGAAGCGCCCGTCCTTGACCACGACCGGAGCCCCGCTGACCGGATCGGTGCCCAGTTCCTTCAGCGGCGGCTTGGCGGCGGCGCGGCCGCGCTGCTTGGGCTGGGCATAGATCGCGAGGGCTTCTTCGAGGGTGATGTCGAAGAGCTGATCCTCGGAGGTCAGCGAACGCGAGTCCGTGCCCTTCTTCAGGTACGGGCCGTAGCGGCCGTTCTGCGCGGTGATCTCGACGCCCTCGGCGTCCTCGCCGACGACACGCGGCAGCGACATCAGCTTGAGCGCGTCGGCCAGCGTCACCGTGTCCAGCGACATGGACTTGAAGAGCGAGGCCGTCCGCGGCTTCACCGCGTTCTTGCCGGTCTTCGGGGTGCCCTCGGGCAGCACCTCGGTGACGTACGGACCGTACCGGCCGTCCTTGGCGATGATCTGGTGCCCGGTGATCGGGTCCGCACCGAGCTCGAAGTCGCCGCTCGGCCTGGCCAGCAGCTCCTCCGCGTACTCGACGGACAGTTCGTCGGGTGCCAGGTCCTCCGGCACGTCCGCGCGCTGGTGGCCCTCGGAATCCTTCTCGCCGCGCTCGATGTATGGGCCGTACCGGCCGACGCGGAGCTTGATGTCGTTGCCGACGGGGAACGAGGAGATCTCCCGCGCGTCGATCGCGCCGAGGTCGGTGACGAGCTCCTTCAGACCGCCGAGGTGGTCACCGTCGCCATTGCCCGCGTCGGAGGCCGCGCCCGCTCCTGCCGTGTCGTCGTCGCCCGCGCCGAAGTAGAAGCGCTTCAGCCACGGCACGGCCTGGGCCTCGCCCCGCGCGATCCGGTCGAGATCGTCCTCCATCTTCGCGGTGAAGTCGTAGTCGACGAGCCGGCCGAAGTGCTTCTCCAGCAGGTTGACCACGGCGAAGGAGAGGAAGGACGGCACGAGCGCCGTGCCCTTCTTGAAGACGTAGCCGCGGTCCAGGATCGTGCCGATGATCGAGGCGTACGTCGACGGGCGGCCGATCTCACGCTCTTCGAGCTCCTTGACCAGCGAGGCCTCGGTGTAGCGGGCCGGCGGTTTGGTGGCGTGGCCGTCGGCCGAGATCTCCTCGGCGGACAGCGCGTCGCCCTCGGCGACCTGCGGGAGGCGCCGCTCGCGGTCGTCGAGCTCGGCGTTCGGGTCGTCGGCACCTTCGACGTACGCCTTCATGAAGCCGTGGAAGGTGATCGTCTTGCCGGACGCGGAGAACTCGGCATCGCGGCCGTCGCTCGCCCGGCCACCGATCTTGACGGTGACGGAGTTGCCGACCGCGTCCTTCATCTGGGAGGCGACGGTCCGCTTCCAGATCAGCTCGTAGAGCCGGAACTGGTCGCCGGTGAGGCCGGTCTCGGCGGGGGTGCGGAAGCGGTCGCCGGAGGGGCGGATCGCCTCGTGCGCCTCCTGCGCGTTCTTGACCTTCCCGGCGTACGTGCGCGGCTTGTCCGGCAGGTAGTCGGCGCCGTAGAGCTGGGTGACCTGCGTCCGGGCCGCGGAGACCGCGGTGTCCGAGAGGGTCGTGGAGTCGGTACGCATGTAGGTGATGAAGCCGTTCTCGTACAGCTTCTGCGCGACCTGCATGGTGGCCTTGGCCCCGAAACCGAGCTTCCGGCTCGCCTCCTGCTGGAGGGTCGTCGTCCGGAAGGGGGCGTACGGGGAGCGGCGGTACGGCTTCGACTCGACGGACCGTACGGCGAACGTGGCGTCGGCGAGCGCGGCGGCCAGGGCATGGGCGTTCGTCTCGTCCAGGTGCAGCACCTGGCCCGAGCCCGGCTTCAGCTGCCCGTCCGGACCGAAGTCGCGGCCCTGGGCGATGCGGCGGCCGTCGACCGTGCTGAGACGGGCGGCAAGGGCCGACGGGTCGGAGATGTCACCGGGGCGGCCGGTGGCGAAGGTGCCGGTGAGGTCCCAGTACTCGGCGGAACGGAAGGCGATGCGCTCGCGCTCCCGCTCGACGACGAGACGGGTCGCCACGGACTGGACACGCCCGGCCGACAGACGCGGCATGACCTTCTTCCACAGGACCGGCGAGACCTCGTAGCCGTAGAGGCGGTCGAGGATACGGCGGGTCTCCTGGGCGTCGACCATGCGCTGGTTGAGCTCGCGCGGGTTGGCGACGGCGGCCCGGATCGCGTCCTTGGTGATTTCGTGGAACACCATCCGGTGGACCGGGACCTTGGGTTTCAGGACTTCCTGCAGGTGCCACGCGATGGCTTCGCCCTCGCGGTCCTCATCGGTGGCGAGGAAGAGTTCGTCGGACTCGGCCAGCAGCTGCTTGAGCTTCCTGACCTGCGCCTTCTTGTCCGCGTTGACGACATAGACGGGCTGGAAGTCATGCTCGACGTCGACGCCGAGCCGACGGACCTCGCCGGTGTACTCGTCAGGGACTTCTGCGGCGCCGTTCGGCAGGTCGCGGATGTGCCCGACGCTCGCCTCGACGACGTATCCGGGGCCGAGGTACCCCTTGATCGTCTTCGCCTTGGCAGGCGACTCGACGATGACGAGTCGGCGGCCGCCCTGTGCGGTCTCGCTGGTCGGGGACAACTTCGCTCTTCTCTCCGGTCGACACTCAGTGGGCATCCGCGCAGCGCGATGGCGCTGCCGACGGTGCTGTCGCTGCGGAGTGTGACGGTACAACCCGCCCCCGTGTCAAACGGCAAAAGCCCGCAACGGCCACTCGAACGGTAACCCGACTTCCGCCATTCCTGCCGCCCGGACTGCCCGCTCTCCCGTGCGCACAGCCGCTGCCTGCGGGTTCCCGGGTGCTGTGGCGGCATCGTGGAGCCGGCCTCCCGGCGGCCGGGCGCTCGGGCGCTCCGGGCGTGTTCTCCGACGTGACCGCCGGGTCCCGCGGTCCGGCCGGGTCCGGTGGGGAGTGGATCAGATGCGGGTGAAGCACCACACACCGAGGACGAGAAAAAGTACGCCGAACACAGTGGCGAGAGTGGCGGAAGCGATGGGGCTCACACCGTGTGCCACCGGCGCGCGGTGCAGCACGCGCGCCCCCGTCCACAGCAGCAGCGCGGCGCCGAACAGCGCGAACGCCGTTCCGGCGAAGACCGCAGGTCCGCTCTCCATGCCCGTACGCCTCCCTGTACCCGCCCGGCCGGGGATCCGCGCCGGCCCGGCACGGTCCGGTCCTGCGGAGGCTGCCACCCCAGGGCGTCGTGGACGCGAACCCCGGGTGAATGGCCGGATTCACGCACCCGGGAACACGAGGCCGATGTCCCAGGATCAGAACCGTCCCGGTGAGCCAACCGGTGAACCAGCCGGTGAGCCAACCGGAATCCGCATCCCTCGCGGCGGCCCGGTGGCGGTGGGCGTCGAGCCGCTGATGGCGAGCCCATTCATTGCGTACAGCGGTACGCGACGCACGGCGGTACGCACCCGAACCGGAACGGAGCCACCCGGGCGGACACCCCAGATACGGCGGGGCGGCGGCAGCGGCTGCCGTCCCGCCCCGGACCACGCCACCGCGATCAGCCCGCCGGCGGACCCGGCTCCAGGAACCCCTCCTCCACCAGCAGCCGGATCGCCTGCGGGGTACGGTCGCGCAGCAGCACCGGGTCCTCGTTCATCAACTGGGCGATCGCGTCCAGGATCCGGCCCGCGGGCAGCGTCCCGTCGCACACGCCCGCGAAGCCGGCGCCGACGGCGTCGACCTTCGTCGCCCGCCGCATGCCGCGGTTCTGACGGAGCACCACGTGTTCCGGATCCTCCGCACCCGGGAGCCCGACCTGTTCCTGTACGACTTCGGCGGCAAGGGTGAAGTGCCCGGCCAGGAGCGCCGCGTCATCCTGTTCGCGGAGGTAGTCCTGACGGTCGAAGTGGGCCTGAACGGCCGTTCCGAGCGGCTGCTCCACCGCGTGCGGCCACTCCTCGATCACGACGGACGGGTTCCCGGCGGCAGCCGCGGCGGACTTCCGCAGGGTGATCCAGCCGAAGCCGACCCCCTTGGTCTTGCGGGCCTCGAACTCATCCAGCCAGGCGTCGTACCGCGCGGTGTACTCGGCGGGGTCCGTACGGTGGTCGCCGCTGTCGCGCAGCCACAGCTCCGCGTACTGCGTGACGTCCTGGACCTCGCGCTGCACGATCCAGGCGTCGCAGCCGTGCGGCACCCAGGAACTCAGGCGGTTCTGCCACTCCTCGCCCTCGACGTGCTGCCAGTTGGCGAGGAAATGGGCATATCCGCCTTCGTTCAACCGGTCGCCCGCCTGCTGCACCAGGGTCCGGCACAGATCGTCGCCGCCCATGCCGCCGTCGCGGTAGGTGAGACGGGCACCGGGCGAGATGACGAACGGCGGGTTGGAGACGATCAGGTCGTACGTCTCCGTACCGACCGGCTCGTACAGAGAGCCCTGACGCAGATCGGCCGCGGGGGCGCCGGAGAGGGCGAGCGTCAGCCGGGTGAAGTCCAGCGCTCGCGGGTTGAGGTCGGTGGCCGTGACCTGGGTGGCGTGCTGCGAGGCGTGCAGCGCCTGGATGCCGGAGCCCGTACCGACATCGAGCGCGGTGGCGACAGGCGTGCGGACGGTGATCCCGGCGAGCGTGGTGGACGCCCCGCCGACGCCGAGGACCACGCCCTCCTCGCGGGAACCGATGCCGCCCGCACCGCCGACCGCGCAGCCCAGGTCCGAGACGATGTACCAGTCCTGCCCCTCGGGCCCGCTGTACGGACGCACGTCGACCGTGGCCCGCACCTCGTCGGCGGTGTGCGTCACCCAGCCGTCCTCGACGCACTCGGCCAGGGGGAGCGCGGCGCGGGCCCGCTCGTGCGGGACGGGATGCTGGAGCAGGAAGAGCCGCACCAGTGTGTCGAGCGGGGAGCCGCCCCGGGTGGCCCGCAGCGCCGGGACCGTCTCGCTGCGGGCGAGCGCGGCGTAGGCGGGGGCACCGAGCAGGTCGAGGAGCCCGTCGGCGGTGAAGGCGGCGGCGAGCAGGGCTTCGCGGAGCCGGGGCGAACGGTCGGGCGCGGGGAGACTGGTCGTACTCACCCATTCATTGTGGCCGCTCCCGCTGACAGCGGCAGCGGCCCGGCACCCACCGGGGCCGCCGGGCACACGTACGACGGTGGCGATCGCCGCACCCGCCGTTTCGGCTACGGCTGCCGCAGCCGTTCGGTCACGACTCCTTGCTGGGCGAGGTCGACGGCGACGGGGCACCCGGCTTCGGAGAAGAGGTGCCCGGGGCCACCGATGCCGTCGGCTTCTGACAGCCCTTCTGCTTCGCCATCGCGGTGCCGACCTCGCCGGACTGGAGCTTCTTCAGCGCCTCGTCACCGCTGGTGCTGATCTTGTTCAGCTCGTCCGCGATACCCTTGAGACCGTCGGCGAACTTCGCCTGGTCCTTCGTGTCGAGGGCGTCGATCTTCTTCTGCAGGTTCGCGTACGCCGCGGAGGAGGTGTTGAGCTCCTTCACGGCCTCCTTGTGCGTGGTCTCGCCGCCGTCGACCGGCGGCGCGCCCGCCGAGTCGACAGCCGTGCCCAGTGCCTTGTACGCCTGCGAGATCTGCTGGAAGGCGGCCGAGTCGGTCTTCTGGACGTCGGCAGGCTTGCTGTTGTCCGCGGTCTGCTGCTGGATGGCGGCGTTGGCGTTCGCGATCTTCTGCAGTTGGGGCTGGACCTGGTCACAGACCTTCTTGGACCAGGCGTTCACCTTGTCGCTCTTGTCGTCGCTGCTGCAGCCCGACAGCGTCAATACCAGTACCGCACCGCCGGACAGCGCGGCCGCAAGCTTCTTGTTCACCGGATCGGTCCCTTCCAAGGCTCTCGGCCCCGGAACTTACACGTCGGGCGCCGCCCATCCGGGTGCCGGGCGTCCGATGAGTTACCTTTTGTAGCCATTTGCACCAAGGGAGACGAGGGAGATACAGCTCACCCATACGGCTCCCCGTAACTCTCCGTACAGATGAACATCCGTACGAGTGCACACACGGGCAGGTGTACCGGTTGGCGTACCGGCGTACCGGCGTACCGGCGTGCCGGGGCATCGGCGTGTCGGGGCATCGGGGCATCGGGGCATCGGCGTGTCGGGGCATCGACTGCGGTATCGCCGACGGACGACCGGATGGAACAACCGGGCGGACGACACACCAGAGTGCGTCGCGCGCCCGGTTGCCGGACGAGGCCGGCTACGTACCGCCACCCTCCTTGCGCCTTTCCCGCCTGCTGCCGGCCTTTCCGTCACCGCGTCACGAAACGGCCGCCTCACCGGGCGACTCGGCGGGCCTGCCACCGTCACCGGCCCTGCCACCGGGCTCGCCGCCGGACCCCTTCTCGTCCCTCACGGCGACTCCGCGCCGTTTGGAGGCGTAGACGGCGCCGATGATGACGGCGACGGCGAGCACCGCGACCACCGCCCGGACGCCGGCGCTCGCGTCCTGCCCATAGCTGAACTGCACCACCGCCGGGGCGATGAGCAGCGCGACCAGGTTCATCACCTTGAGCAGGGGGTTGATCGCCGGTCCCGCCGTGTCCTTGAACGGGTCGCCGACCGTGTCACCGATGACGGTCGCGGCATGGGCCTCGCTGCCCTTGCCGCCGTAATGGCCGTCCTCGACGAGCTTCTTGGCGTTGTCCCACGCACCACCGGAATTGGCGAGGAACACCGCCATCAGCGTGCCGGTACCGATGGCGCCCGCGAGATACGAACCGAGCGCCCCGACACCGAGCGTGAACCCGACGGCGATCGGCGCCAGGACGGCGAGCAGGCCGGGCGTGGCGAGTTCGCGCAGGGCGTCCTTGGTGCAGATGTCGACGACGCGCCCGTACTCCGGTTTCTCGCTGTAGTCCATGATCCCCGGGTGCTCGCTGAACTGCCGTCGCACCTCGTAGACCACGGATCCGGCGGACCGGGAGACCGCGTTGATCGCGAGCCCGGAGAAGAGGAAGACGACCCCGGCACCGAGGATCAGGCCCACCAGGTTGTTGGGCTGCGAGATGTCCAGGCTGAGTGTCATCTCCCCGGCCTTGGCCCCCACGTCGGTGACGGCGGTGGCGATCGCGTCGCGGTACGAGCCGAACAGCGCCGACGCCGCCAGTACGGCGGTGGCAATGGCGATGCCCTTGGTGATGGCCTTGGTGGTGTTGCCGACGGCGTCCAGGTCCGTGAGGACCTGAGCACCGGCGCCGGTGACGTCGCCGGACATCTCCGCGATGCCCTGCGCGTTGTCGGAGACCGGGCCGAAGGTGTCCATGGCAACGATGACACCGACGGTGGTGAGCAGCCCGGTCCCCGCCAGGGCCACCGCGAAGAGCGCCAGCATGATCGACGTCCCACCGAGCAGGAACGCCCCGTAGACGGCCAGGCCGATCAGCAGCGCCGTGTAGACGGCGGACTCCAGACCGATGGAGATACCGGCGAGCACGACGGTGGCCGGGCCGGTCAGTGAGGACTTGCCGATGTCCCTGACGGGGCGTCGGCCGGTCTCGGTGAAGTAGCCGGTCAGCTGCTGGATCAGTGCCGCCAGCACGATGCCGATGGCGACGGCGACCAGGGCGAAGACCCGCGGGTCGCCGTCGTGCGAGGCGATGGCGCTGTCGGTGACACCGGCCAGATCCGCGTACGAGGACGGCAGGTAGACGAAGACGCCCACGGCCACCAGGACGAGCGAGATCACCGCGGAGATGAAGAATCCGCGGTTGATGGCGGTCATCCCACTGCGGTCGGCGCGCCTCGGGGCAACCGCGAAGATCCCGATCATCGCGGTGACCACGCCGATCGCCGGAACGATCAGCGGGAAGGCCAGCCCGGCATCGCCGAAGGCGGCCGTGCCGAGGATGAGCGCGGCAACGAGCGTCACGGCGTACGACTCGAAGAGATCGGCGGCCATGCCCGCGCAGTCGCCGACGTTGTCGCCCACGTTGTCGGCGATGGTGGCGGCGTTGCGCGGGTCGTCCTCCGGGATGCCCTGCTCCACCTTGCCGACGAGGTCGGCGCCGACGTCCGCGGCCTTGGTGAAAATACCGCCGCCGACCCTCATGAACATGGCGATCAGCGCGGCCCCGAGGCCGAAGCCCTCCAGCACCTTCGGAGCGTCGGCGGCGTAGGCGAGGACGACACAGGAGGCCCCGAGCAGGCCGAGGCCCACGGTGATCATGCCGACCACGCCACCCGTGCGAAAAGCGATCTTCATCGCCTTGTGCGAGACGGCGGTGAGATCTTTTTCGGGTTCGCCTTCCGCCGGAGTCGCCTCGCGCGCGGCGGCGGCCACACGGACATTACTGCGTACGGCGAGCCGCATCCCGATGTATCCGGTGACCGCCGAGAAAAGCGCGCCCACCAGGAAGAACAAAGAACGGCCCGCGCGCTGCGACCAGTTGTCGGCCGGAAGCAGCAGAAGCAGGAAGAACACCACGACGGCAAAGATGCCGACGGTGCGCAGCTGCCGGGCCAGATAGGCGTTCGCGCCTTCCTGGACGGCGGCCGCGATCTCCTTCATGCGGCCGGTGCCCTCACCGGCCGCCAGCACCTGACGCACCAGCAACCGGGCGACGACCAGTGCGGCAACGGCAACGACCGCGACGACGGCCACGATGACGCGATTGTCATCGGTGAGCACCGCGGCCGCGAGAGATGCGGGCCGGCCGGAAGGTGTGGAAAGTGCGGAATCTTGCGTCAGTCCTGCCATTGGGGTGTTGAAGAACTCCGCCATACGTCCTCCTTGACGCTCAGCGCTCAAGACGTGGACGGATTGTAAGGAGCGGAAGCCGATCAAAACAGTGTGCGGTAAATGTAATTGACCTTCATGGGCGCATCGGTAAATGATCGCGGCCATGGATCGACCCGAATGCAGTAATGGGGCAGATACATTTTCCGTAGATCAATGATCACACAGAAATGAAAAAGGCCCTGCTCAGCAGGGCCTCAAAAGACGGATCAAGAAATTGATCGGGACGGGTCGAGCGCGGGGCGGGGACAGGTCGCGGACGGGTCGAGAACGGGTCGTGGGGCCCGAAGGAATCGGGGCCGGCGGGCCGTTCGTGACGTCTGCGGCGCCTCAGGGCAGCACTGTCACAGGCGCCTTCGGCCAGCTCATGCGGATCACTCCGCCGTTGGCTCCCGATCTGACTTCCACATCGTCGACGAGGCCGCTGATGACCGCGAGACCCATCTCGTCCTCACCGTCGACGTCGGCCTCGGAATCCGGCCCATCGAGCCCCACGCCGGGCGTGGCGCCGCGTGTCGCGGCGGCTCCGGCGGATCCGGGAACGGGTTCGGGCTCGGCACCCGGTCCGGGCACCTCGTCGCCGACCTCGATGGAGAAGGACTTCTCCTCCTCGATCAGCACGACCGAGACGGGAGCGGCGATGCCATGACTGCGGTGCAGCCCGACCGCGCGGCTGCAGGCTTCACCGACGGCAAGCCTGACCTCGTCGAGCACGGCTTCATCGACCCCCGCCCGGCGCGCCACGGCGGCTGCCACGAGGCGGGCCGTCCTGACGTGTTCGGGCTGGGCGCTGAAGCGGAGTTCAACGGTGGCCATGCGATCCCCCTCAGACGTACGGGCTTGCGTCCCGGGGACCCGGGCACACTGCCCGACACCCCGGCTCTTCATTCCGGTTCTTCTTCGGTTTTCTTCCGGCCTTCATTCGGACTGTTCCCGAACTTCTTCCGAACTTGTCCCGGAACCGACGAACCAGCCGACCGGCCGATCCGGTCGTCGGCCGCCGGGCAGTCGACCCACTGACGTCCGTCTGCCGATGGCCGGACGGACTCCCGACGGCCGGACGGACCAATTCGGACCGGCCGAATGGCGGACGGCCGAACGGCAGCGGCCGACCGACACCGGTCGGCAGGCGAACAGCCGACAGGCAACCTGCCGCCCATCGGCCCACCGGACGCCGCCTACCGGCAACCGACCGGACGCCGACCGACTGCCCGGCAACCGGAGCACCGGCTGTCCGGTCTCCCGGCCGCCGGTACCGGCTGTCCGGCCGACTGCCTGACTGCGGCAATCGGCCGTTCGGGCCCACCTGCGCCGTACCGGCCGCCCGTCACGACTGCCGGTACACCGGCCACTGGTCGGACCGCGGACCGGCCGTCAGTCGGTGGCCGCCACGGCCTCGTCGACCGTGGTGTGAATCGGGAACACCTTGGTCAGACCAGTGATCCGGAAAATCTTGAGAATGCGCTCCTGGTTGCAGACCAGGCGCAGCGAGCCCTCGTGGGCCCGGACACGCTTCAGGCCGCCCACGAGCACGCCGAGGCCGGTGGAGTCGAGGAAGTCGACGCCTTCCATGTCGACAACCAGGTGGTAGCTGCCGTCATTCACCAACTCGACCAACTGCTCGCGCAGCTTGGGCGCGGTATACACATCAATCTCGCCACCGACCTCGACGACCGTACGGTCGCCACCAGGGCCGGACACATTGCGAGTCGACAAGGACAGGTCCACGGATCCTCCAGCACCTTGCTATCGAGCGGTCGCCCCTCGGTCTCCCCGGCGGAGCCGGGGGACGGATCGCCAGCCGCGATGGCATTCAATCACTTACCAGCAGCCATGCACGACGCCTTGGGACCATTGTCCGTCACGCCAGTGACACACTCGGTGCCGATGGCCAAGAATCACCGCCCCAGTCGACCAGCCGAGAACAGGGACTCCCGCCCCTCTCCCGCCATGGTCCTCGACCGGCTCGTCGCAGTGGCGGGCCGGTCCGCGCGCATCACTCATACGGAGCACTTGCCCCCGCATGCGGGCACCCATGCCATCTGGCCCGATCGCATCCGGCCAGAAGTGATCGCTGCGATCCAGAAGGCCGGAATCGACCACCCGTGGGCGCATCAGGCGGCCGCCGCCGAGCATGCCCTGGACGGCGAATCCGTGATCATCGCCACGGGCACGGCGTCCGGCAAGTCGCTCGCCTACCTCGCCCCGGTGCTCACCGCCCTGCTCGACGGCTCCGAGGCCCCGAACGGCCGTGGCTCGACCGCCCTGTATCTCGCCCCCACCAAGGCCCTGGCCGCCGATCAGAGGCGCGCGGTGAAGGAACTCGCGGCACCGCTCGGCAACGCCATCAGACCCGCGGTGTACGACGGCGACACCCCCGTCGAGGAACGCGAATGGGTGCGCCAGTACGCCAACTACGTCCTGACCAACCCCGACATGCTGCACCGCGGGATACTCCCGTCCCACCCCCGCTGGTCCTCCTTCCTGCGCGCTCTGCGCTATGTCGTCATCGACGAGTGCCACACCTACCGGGGTGTCTTCGGCTCCCACGTCGCCCAGGTGGTGCGTCGGCTGCGCCGCCTCTGCGCCCGCTACGGAGCGCATCCCGTCTTCCTCCTCGCCTCCGCCACCGCGGCGGAGCCCTCCGTCGCGGCGGGCCGCCTCACCGGTCTCCCGGTCCAGGAGGTCGCCGACGACGCCTCGCCCCGCGGCGAACTGGTCTTCGCCCTGTGGGAGCCACCCCTGACCGAACTGCACGGCGAGAAGGGCGCGCCCGTCCGCCGTACCGCCACCGCCGAAACCGCCGACCTCCTCACCGATCTGACCGTCCAGGGCATCCGCTCGGTCGCCTTCGTGCGCTCCCGGCGAGGCGCCGAGCTGATCTCCGTCATCGCCAAGGAACGCCTCGCCGAGGTGGACCGCTCCCTGCCCGCCCGGGTCGCCGCCTACCGCGGGGGATATCTCCCCGAGGAGCGCCGCGCCCTGGAGCGCGCCCTGCACTCCGGCCGGCTGCTCGGCCTGGCCGCCACCACCGCCCTCGAACTCGGCGTCGACGTGTCCGGCCTGGACGCCGTCGTCATCGCCGGCTACCCCGGCACCAGGGCGTCGCTGTGGCAGCAGGCGGGCCGTGCCGGACGCTCCGGCCAGGGCGCCCTGGCAGTCCTGGTCGCCCGCGACGACCCACTGGACACCTTCCTCGTCCATCACCCCGAGGCGCTGTTCCAGCAGCCCGTGGAATCGACGGTCCTCGACCCGGACAACCCGTACGTCCTCGCTCCGCACCTGTGCGCCGCCGCTGCGGAGCTCCCGCTCACCGAACCGGATCTGGAACTCTTCGGTCCGGCCGCGGGCGGACTGCTGCCCCAGCTGGAGGCCGCGAAGCTGCTCCGCAGGCGGGCGTCCGGCTGGCACTGGACCCGCCGGGAGCGCGCCGCCGACCTCACCGATATCCGGGGCGAGGGCGGCCGCCCCGTCCAGATCGTCGAGGAGGGCACCGGCCGGCTGCTGGGAACCGTCGACGAGGCCGCCTCGCACACCGCCGTCCATGAAGGCGCCGTCCACCTCCACCAGGGCCGCACCTATCTGGTCCGGGAGCTGGATCTGGAGGATTCGGTGGCCCTGGTCGAGGAGGCGAGCCCGCCGTACTCGACGACCGCGCGCGACACCACGGCCATCGCCGTCCTGGAGACCGACACCGAGATCCCATGGGGTGACGGACGTCTCTGCTACGGCTCCGTGGAAGTCACCAACCAGGTCGTCTCCTTCCTGCGTCGCAAACTGATCACCGGCGAGGTGCTCGGCGAGACCAAACTGGATCTGCCGCCCCGCACTCTGCGCACGCGCGCCGTGTGGTGGACGGTCACGCAGGACCAGCTCGACGCCGCCCGCATCAACCCGGAGATCCTGGGCGGTGCCCTGCACGCCGCCGAACACGCGTCGATCGGGATGCTCCCGCTCTTCGCCACCTGCGACCGATGGGACATCGGTGGTGTCTCCGTGCCGTTGCACCCGGACACGCTGCTGCCCACGGTCTTCGTGTACGACGGCCATCCGGGCGGCGCCGGATTCGCCGAGCGGGCCTTCCACACCGCCCGTACCTGGCTGACCGCGACCCGTCAGGCCATCGCGTCCTGCGAATGCGAGGCGGGCTGCCCGTCCTGCATCCAGTCCCCCAAGTGCGGCAACGGCAACGACCCACTGCACAAACGCGGCGCCGTGCGTCTCCTCAGCGAACTCCTCCGATCCGCTCCGCCTGCCCCTGGGGAGCCAGGCTCTCCGGAACCGTCGGAGGCGGCGGCTCCGGAGGGCCAGGAACGGCCACCGGAGGGCCTGCCCGGGACCTGACCGCCGGCCCATACGGCCCGAAACGCACCCGGGCCGTCACATCGGCGACCTCGCCGCGCACCGTGCACCGGACCACCACGGCCCCTTGTGCCGCGGCCACCTCCCTGGCCGCCGCGCATGACTCCCGGGTCCCCTGCAGGGCCCGGTCGGCCGCGGCCAGAGCCGCCAGGTCCGCCGCACCGCCGGCCCGGTGCCGCACAACCACCACCTGCCCGAGCGCCAGCACAACCGCGAACACCATGCACAAGGTGGCCGTGGTCATCGCCACCCACACCGTCGCCAGCCCCCTGTCCCGGCCCGCCGGGCCCAGGTCCGGACCCCTGCCCCGCCCCCGGTCGTGGTTCCGGCGCCGGCCGCGGCCGGCGCCGCGATCCCCACGCGAGGCATACCACCCGACCGCCGCCCTCACGGAACCCCGCCCCCTCACAGTCATGGCGTTACCCCCACCGTGTCCTCGGCCAGTGCCGCCGCCTCCGCGTGGAGCGTCAGGGCCAACGGGCCGAGCCCGGGCATCGGCGCCGCCACCCGTACCCTCCACAGCTCCCCTGCCCGCCCCATCGTGATTTCGGCCCCGCCGGGTGCCGCCGAGCGGGCGGCATCCAGCACTTGCGGCTCCGGTTCCGACCGGGCCGCCGCCCTCGCCCCGGCCCTGGCCGCGTCCACGCACCGGATCTGGGCGGAGGCGGCCATCAGTGCCCAGACCAAGGCCAGGGCGAACACCACCAGTACCGGGATCGTCATGGCCGCTTCCGCCGTCACCGCGCCCCGGTCCCCGCCTCCCCCCGCAGTCCCGGAGCGGCCCCCGGCGCACCCCCCTGAACTTCTCCTAGAACTTCGCATCGAGTGCGTCCTTCAGCAGTGACTGCAGCGCGGACATGACCGGCTGGCTGGTCACCACCTTGTAGAGCACCGCCGCGAACGCGCAGGCCGCGATCGTCCCCACCGCATATTCGGACGTCGTCATTCCGTTGTCCGACCGGACTCGGCGCACCATGCTCCGCGCCCAGTTCCTGATTCGCTGCACCATTTCAACCCCCGCGAAATATGTAATTACTACTGAATGGATCCTTGGTCAGTGCTTTTCTTTCAGCCGGAACGAAGCAGGCCGGTCGCCAACCCGATCACCACCGGCGCCACCCCGACTGCCAGGAATGCGGGCAGAAAACAGAGTCCGACCGGCGCGGTGATCAGCACGCCTGCCCGTTGGGCACGCGCCACGGACGCACTCGCCCGCTCCGCCCGCATCGCCTCGGCCAGCCGAGCCACCGGCTCCGCTGCCGGGGCCCCGGTCGATCCCGCCCGGTCCAGGCAGCGGGCCAGGGCACCGGCGCCCGGCATCTCCCCGAACCGCCCCCAGGCCACCGCGGGTTCACCGCCGAGCCGGATCTCCGCCGCCATCCGCGCCAGACGCAGGCCGACCGGCCCGCCCAGCGACTCCCCCACGGCCTCCGCCGCTTCCCGGGGCCCGGCACCGGCCGAGATGCAGGCCGCCAGGAGATCGGCTGCCAGCGGGAGTTGGCGTACGGCCTCAGCCGTCTCCGCGGCATCCGCAACGCCGGCTCCCGGCTCGCGGCCGCGCCGGGACTGCTGCCACCGACGAGCGCCGTACGCCCCCGCCAGCCCGGCCACGCACCCCGGCAGGCCACCGATCAGAACCACGCCCGTCGCCACAGCCCCCAGTGGCGCGATCCACTCCTTCGCCCGGGCGAAGGAGACCGCTCGTCCGCGCCGACGCTTCTCCGGGCCGATCGCAAGCAGCACCGCACCCCGCCGGCGTACCAACCGCCTCCTCCGCCGCACTGCCAGGGCAAGGACCGGATACAGGACCGCGCCCAGAACCGCCCACACCGCCACCACCCGGTGGGCGGCTTCGCCGGTGACCCCGTTCACGCCGCCTCCCCTGCCCGTACGATGCGTCCGGCCCAGCAGAGCCCTGCCGCCTCCAGCAACCCGCCCGCCACCAGACAGACCAGTCCGGCAGGTGTGTGCAGCAGCACCCTCAGCGGATCGGCTCCGAGCGCCGCCCCCAGCCCCAGGCCCAGCACCGGCAGCAGCGCCAGCACGGCCACCGTCGACCAGGCACCCGCCAGCTGGGCCCGTAACTCCTCCCGCCTGCGGCGCTCGGCCCGCAGCGCACCCTCCAGGCGGTCCAGTCCCGCCGCGAGCCCGGCCCCGCCATCCACCGCTACCCGCCAGCAGGCCGCCACCCCGGCCAGCCCGTCCAGGCCCGGCTCCCGCGCCGCGTGTCCGAGCGCCCCCGGCACGTCGCCACCGAACCGCGCCGCAGCGGACACACCGGCCTCCGCCGCTCCCATCACCCCGGTCCCGCGGACAGCAACCAGCAGCGCCTGCCCCGGCTCGTGCCCGGCCCGCAGCTCACCCACGACGGCGCCGCACAGCGCCACCACCCCGTCGGCCCGGCATTCCCGCTCCTGCGCCAAGGCTCGTTTCCGCAGCCACCGCCGCACCAGCGGCACCGCGACCACTCCGGCCAGTACCGGGAGCACGGACTCCCCCAGCACGGCGATGACCAGCGCCGCCGGCAGACAGAGCCACTCCCGCCGCTCCCGCAGCCACCCCTGGAACCACCCCCGGCTCCATTCCCAGCGCGCGCGCAGCGGCGACTCCACCACTCCGTCGGTGAACAGCCCCCGGGCTCTCCTCCGCCCCTGGTCATGCGCCGCCACCAACCAACCCGCCACCGCGACGCACAGGACCGCCGCGCAGCTCGCGCCCGTCGACAGCCCCGCCGCCGCACCACCACTCACAGCGCACCCCCGATCAGCCGCCGCAGCCGTTCCCAACCCCGCTCCCGCACGAATCCGTCGGCTGCCCAGCACAGCGCCGGCACGGTCACCACCAGCCCTGCCGCGTCCCGTTCCAGGACCTGCACCTCGGCGATCCGCCGCTGCCCTGCCCGGTCCCTCACGAGATGGACCACCACCGACAGCGCCGCCGCCAACTGGCTGTGAAGTGCCGTCCGGTCCAGCCCCGCCGCCGTGCCCAGCGCCTCGAGGCGGGCCGGAACATGCTCGGCAGCATTGGCGTGAACCGTCCCGCAACCACCCTCGTGTCCGGTGTTCAGCGCGGCCAGCAGTTCGGTCACCTCGGCACCCCGTACCTCCCCCACCACCAGCCGGTCGGGCCGCATCCGCAGTGCCTGCCGCACCAGGTCCCGAAGGGTCACCCGTCCCGCCCCCTCCTGATTGGCGGGACGTGACTCCAGGCGCACCACATGCGGATGGTCGGGCCGCAGCTCTGCCGAGTCCTCGGCGAGCACGATTCGTTCACGCTCCCCGACCGCACCCAGCAGGCTCGACAGAAGGGTCGTCTTCCCGGCCCCCGTCCCCCCACTGATCAGATACGAGACCCGGGCCTCCACCAGGGCCCGCAGCACCCGGTCACCGCCGGGTGGCACGGTCCCCGCCGTGATCAGCTCCGTCAGCGAGAAGGCCCTGGGCCGGACCACCCGCAGCGACAGGCACGTCGAACCGACGGACACCGGCGGCAGCACGGCATGCATACGGGTGCCGTCCGGCAGCCGTGCGTCCACCCACGGCCGGGCATCGTCCAGCCGCCGCCCCGCCACGGCCGCCAGTCGCTGCGCCAGCCTGCGCACCGCGGCGGCGTCCGGGAACGTCACCCCGGTGAGTTCGAGCCCGCCGCCCCGGTCCACCCACACCCGGTCCGGCGCACAGACCAGCACGTCCGTCACCGCGGGGTCGGCGAGCAGCGGTTCCAGCACCCCGGTCCCGACCAGCTCGCCGCGCAACTCGTCGGCCGTACCGAGCACTTCGGCATCGCCGAGCAGCCGCCCATGGGCACGCAGCGCGGCCGCGACCCCTGCCGGGGTCGGCGCAGCACCGCTCTGCGCCAGCCGCTGTCGTACGGCGTCGAGCAGCGCCTCGGTCATGACGCACCCCCGGCCGCTCGTCCTCCCACACCCTCCGAGGCGAGCGCCCGCTCCCAGAAGGCCGTGCAGAATCTGGCCAGTGGACCGCGCGCGCTTCCGCCGGGCGGTGCCCCGCCGTCCTGAGCTGCCGACAACCCGGCGTCGAAGGGGAGTTCACCGGCAAGCGGCAGCCCGAGCGCCTGCGCCACCCACCGCTCGTCGAGGCCCGCCGCGTACGGACCCCGGGTCACCACCCGCAGGTCGTCCAGCACCATCCCGACCGTCGACGCCACACGTTTCGCCGCCGCGACCGCCCGAAGCTCCCCGGGTACCACCAACAGTCCGAGGTCCAGCTGCGCGAGTGCCTCCGCGACCGGTTCGTCGACCCGGCGCGGCAGATCAACAACCACCACCCCGCCGAGCCGGCGCGCGGCGGCCAGTACAGCCTGTATAGCCTGCGGCGGGATCACCACCCAGTCGTCACGGCCCCAGCTGAGCACCCGCAACCCGTGCAGTGCGGGCAGTGACTCCTCCAGCGCGCCTCCGCCGACCCTCCCTTTGGAATGGGCGAAATCCGGCCACCTCAACCCCTCTGCCCGTTCACCGCCGAGCAGCACATCGATGCCCCCGCCGAGCGGGTCACCGTCGATCAGCATGGTCCGCCGCCCGGCCCTTGCCGCGGTCACCGCAAGGGCACAGGCCAGTGTGGACGCGCCGGAACCACCTCGTCCGCCGATCACCCCGACGGTGAGTGCCGGCCTGCCCACGCCTTCCGCCGCATTGGCGATCTGATCGACGAGCCAGCCTTCCGAATCGGGCAGCCTCAGCACATACTCAGCCCCGATCTCCACGGCGCGGCGCCAGACGTCCGGGGCGTCCTGGTCCCGGCCGACGAGCATCACACCGCGCCTGCGCACTGCCCCGCGGCACCGTTGGGCGGCATCGTCCCCCACGAGAACCATCGGCGCCTGCTCCCAGCCGCCCCTGCGCTCGGGCAGCGCGTGATGAACTTCCGGTTCCGCTCCGGCAGCTGCGCACAGCCGCAGCAGATCGTCGAGAAGTTCCACATCCTCCGTCACGATCAGTGGTCCACCCCGCCGCACTTCGGCGACCAGCAGACGATCCCGTGCGTTGGACTCAGCCACGATCTCCACCCCCTTCTCACTGCACGTTCACCGCGGTTCGCGATGATCTCGGAGCGTTCCGAGATCGGCGATTCCGCATCCCGCGGACTTCGCGGCTGGAATCACCGTGCAGCGCTTCGGAAAATCGTGTGGATCTTGCTCAAAAACTGTGGACAACTCCACCGTTGTGAATAACTCGGTCACTCATACCGACGACTTCCGGAGAGCAGCACTTCCGCTACACACCGTGACGGGTCAAGGTGGTGAGAGGCGGCGCGAGAAACGGGCCGCCGCGGCCGAAATGGAGGCAGAGTGCTTGATTCCGCACGACAGAAACGCGTCCGGACATGCGACGACCCCCGCCGGGGGGGAGAGCGGGGGTCGTCCCCACGGCCGACTCGGGGGGGGGAGGAGCCGGACCGGGTTAGCACGGTCGCGAACGATCCGTGACTTCCATGGTGTACCCGAGAGGCTTCTCAGGCAAACCCACGCGCCGGAGTTTACGCCGAATGGTGGCCCTCTATGCTCTGCCTTGTGGAAAACCGCTTCTTGCCGCGCACAGCAGCCTTCTTTGACCTGGACAAGACGGTCATTGCGAAGTCCTCGACGCTGACCTTCAGCAAGTCCTTCTACCAAGGCGGACTGATCAACCGCCGCGCTGTACTGCGCACCGCGTACGCGCAGTTCGTGTTCCTCGCCGGGGGCGCAGATCACGACCAGATGGAACGGATGCGGGAATATCTCTCCGCGCTCTGCAAGGGCTGGAACGTCCGACAAGTGAAGGAAATCGTCGCCGAGACCCTGCACGATCTGATCGACCCCATCATCTACGACGAAGCGGCGACGCTCATCGAGGAGCACCACACCGCCGGACGCGATGTAGTGATCGTCTCGACCTCGGGCGCCGAGGTCGTCGAACCGATCGGCGAGTTGCTCGGCGCCGACCGGGTCGTCGCCACCCGAATGGTCGTCGGCGACGACGGCTGCTTCACCGGCGAAGTGGAGTACTACGCGTACGGACCGACGAAGGCCGAGGCGATCAAGGAGCTCGCGGTGTCGGAGGGGTACGACCTCTCGCGCTGCTACGCCTACAGCGATTCGGCGACCGACGTACCGATGCTGGAGTCGGTCGGACACCCGCACGCGGTGAATCCGGACCGCGCTCTGCGGCGCGAGGCGACGCTCCGCGAGTGGCCGGTTCTCGTCTTCGACCGTCCCGTCCGGCTCAAGCAGCGGCTGCCCACGTTCTCGATGCCTCCGCGCCCCGCCCTGGTCGCGGCAGCGGCGGTCGGCGCGGCCGCCGTCACTGCAGGGCTCGTCTGGTACACCTCCCGCCGCCGCGCCACCGCCCCCTCCGCCTGACGCACAAGCCGGGGAAACGGCCCCGATACGCCCTCGGGGCCCATCCCTTGGATCGGCCAACGGGACCGGACAAGGCGACCGATCGCCCAAATTCACCGACCGAAGCGAATTATCCGACTCACCCGTAATTGAACCTAAAAGTAAAGAACTGTGGTCAGCCCTACCGCTCACCCCGGCTCTGGAGTACAAAGGACTCAACGGCCCGCGAGACCAAGGACATCCGAGAGGATTAACCTGAAACGCAGAGAAGGCCCCACGGACCGAGCATGAAAACCGAGTACCCACGCGACGTCGACCCGTCGATTACGGGCCAGCCGCACCAGGGAGCGGGCGAAGTCCCCGCCCTGATGGGCACATATCGAGGACGCATGGTAACTGGGTAGACATGCCAGCGGCGGTACCGAGAACGGTACCGCCGCAACCCATTTGTCGGGCAGTGCAGTTGCTCCGGTGAAGTTACCCCGGAGTCGCTCCCACCTCTGTGGCAGCGCCGGGCCGGGGTCACGGTCCTGGAGCTACGCGATGAGGATCTTCAGTGCGTCGCGCCCGACACCGCGCAGCCGCCGCCTCGTCGCTCGTTACGCAGCACCGCGCTGCAGCGCCTCGCACACCGCCGTCGATTCCCTGACGCCCAGCTCGACGGCACGCCCGCAGTGCGCGATCCAGGCCGCCATCCCCTCCGGCGCCCCCGACAGATAGCCCTCGAACGCCGCAACGTACGCCGCCCGCCCCTGCTCGGCATGGCCCACCTCGGCGGGGCAGATCGATTTGGGGTCGAGCCCGCTTCCGATCAGCACGATCCGCTCGGCGGTCCGGGCGACGAGGCCGTTGTACGAACCGAAGGGCCGCAGGGCCAGCAATTCACCGTGTACAACTGCGGCGGTCACCAATGCGGGCGCCGAAGTCCCTGAAAGGATCAACCCGGAGAGCCCCTCCAGCCGCCCGGCCACCTCGCCGGCCTCCGGCAGTGGCGCTTCGATCAGCGGCTCGTCCACGGGTTCACCCGCCAGCCGCGGACGGCCGACAGCATCCTCGGGTTCCGCGCCGCCGGCCGCAACCAGATGCAGTCGCGCCAGGACACGCAAGGGTGACTGCCGCCAGATGGAGAGCAGTTGGCCCGCTTCGGCGGTCAGCCTCAGGGCCGCTCCGATCACATGCGCCTCACCACCACCGCTGAAGTCGGTGCGTCGGCGCACCTCCTCCAGATTCCAGTCGGCCCCAGACAGGGCCGCGGAGCCACGGGCGCCTCGCAGTGCCGCTTCGGCGGTGACCTCGTTGCTGCGGCGCCGCATGACACGGTGACCGTAGACCCGGTCGACGGCCTTGCGTACGGAGTCCACCGCGTCGGCGACTCCGGGCAGGGCACCCAGGGCGGCGAGCGGATCAGAGGCAGTCGTACTCATAAGTAGCGAGGCTACGCGCCCCCTGCACCGATACCACCCGGGAGTGGCCTTCTTCACGAAGTGTGACAGCAGACTGCGATCGCCCCGCTACCCTAGGTGAACATGAAGATCGCTTTCGTAGGGAAGGGCGGCAGCGGCAAGACCACGCTGTCCTCGCTCTTCATCCGCCACCTCGCCGCCAATGAAGTCCATGTCGTCGCGGTGGACGCCGACATCAACCAGCACCTCGGGGCCGCACTCGGCCTCGATGACCAGGAGGCTGCGGCACTGCCCGCCATGGGAGCACAGCTGCCTCTGATCAAGGAGTATCTGCGCGGCAGCAATCCCCGTATCGCCTCCGCCGAAACAATGATCAAGACGACCCCGCCGGGCGAGGGCTCGCGGCTGTTGCGGGTACGTGAGGACAACCCGGTCTATGACGCGTGCGCCCGCACGGTCCTGCTCGACGACGGGGAGATCCGGCTGATGGCCACCGGACCGTTCACCGAGTCCGACCTGGGCGTGGCCTGCTACCACTCCAAGGTCGGTGCGGTCGAACTCTGCCTCAACCATCTGGTCGACGGCCCCGACGACTATGTCGTCGTTGACATGACAGCGGGTTCGGACTCCTTCGCTTCCGGGATGTTCACCCGCTTCGACATGACGTTCCTGGTCGCCGAGCCGACCCGGAAGGGGGTCTCGGTCTACCGCCAGTACAAGGACTACGCGCGGGACTTCGGGATCGCGCTAAAGGTCATCGGCAACAAGGTCCAGGCCGAGGACGATCTGGAGTTCCTGCGCGCCGAGGTGGGCGACGACCTGCTGGTCACCGTCGGGCACTCCGACTGGGTACGGGCGATGGAAAAGGGTCGGCCCGCCCGCTTCGAGCTGCTGGAGGCGGACAACCGGATGGCTCTGCAGGCGCTGCAGAACGCCGCGGAGGATTCCTACGAGCAGCGGGACTGGGAGCGCTACACGCGACAGATGGTGCACTTCCATCTGAAGAACGCGGAGAGCTGGGGCAATGAGAAGACGGGCGCCGACCTGGCTGCCCAGGTCGACCCCGCCTTCGTGCTCGACGAGCGGTACGCGCAGGACGGCGCCACCCAGCCTGCCTGATCAGCCGGCTGCGCCCGCCTGTTCAGTCGACTCGGCCCGCCTGGCCGGTGGGCGCCCCGACGGGAGGATGTGTCTATTCCGCCGGGGCGCCATTGCACCCCAGGAGTCAGCTCGTAGCGCGACCGGTCCGCAACCGAAGGACACGCAGCACGGCGGCTGCGCCCGGCCATCAGGCACCCTCATCAGGCACCCCTTCACCGAGCGCTGCCTGCGGGCCGGCTAACGGCCTGATCCGCACCGGGCCGTGTCGTACCGGATTGGTTGAACATGAAGTTGTAGTCCATCGAGAGGTCCCAGATACCATCTTTCTTCTTCGGCCAGACCTGGTTGTTGACTCCGTTGAAGTCGTAGCGGATGCCCATCGCCCGTGCTGCGGCGACCATGTTCTTCTGCCCCTCCGGACAAGGGGTGCAGCCGCCGATGAGCTCCTTGTCGTAGTCGAAGGGAAGCGGCTTCTCGTCCTTGAGACCGGGGTCGTCGGTCTTCCAGCTCTTCACAAAGGACTTGGCCTGGCCGATCTCGCTCTTCCACTGGTCGACGGTCCGGGCTTCGGCGCCACCCTCGGGTCCACAGAAGTGGCCGTTGAAGTGGGTGCCGATCTCGTTCCCGTCCTCCCAGGCACCGCGCACCTGGGCGATGGTGTTCCGAAACACCACGATCCGCGGGGCTTCTGGCCAGGTGTCAGGCGTTGCGCCACGGGTTGCTTCGGCTGGCTGCCGTGAAGGCCGTCGAGCCATCGCCGATGAGCCGCAACGCGTTCTTGGGCGCGGCTCGATGGGCGTGCCTCTCCGCTCCGGCGCCCGGCTTCGCGGCGCCGGGTCCGGCGGCTCCGGCCCTTGGTTCCGAACCGTAGGAACAGCCTGCCAACGCGGCAGTCAGCGCGACGACCACGACGTCCAAGGCGATCCGGCCGACCGCGGACCTCTTCGCGGCGCCCCTCATCGTGGCAGCCGGCATCCGCCCACCCTCTTCCCTGCAGGTGCCTTCGCGTCGAGGTGCCGACACAGCGCGGCCAAGGTCGCATGCAGCGCTGCCGGAATCAGTGCGACAGGCCGCCCGAAAAGCTGCCTATTCACTTGAATGGGTGGTTGACTGGGCCATTTGACCTCAACCATGGACACAAATCTTTACTCTCCATTACGATCTATTTACTGAGAGTTGAGAAATCCCGCCGCTGCACGCCGTGACCCACGACCGCGTCCCCCACGTTCCGCGACCGCGCTGACCCGGAGGAGACGGGAAAATGTCTGCCTGCGCACCTACTCGCCATGACCACCCATCCCGCAGTTCACACCCACCCCGCGCCTCGGGAATCAAGCGACCACACAGCCCGCCGCCGCGCGGCGGACGCTTCCGCATCACGGGCGCCGACCTGTCCGCATCGATCACGGTCTTCCTGCTGGCCGTCCCCATGTCGCTCGGCCTGGCCGTCGCCATGGACGCCCCTTTGGGGGCCGGCCTCATCTCCGCCGCCGTCGGCGGTATCGTCGCCGGACTGCTCGGCGGCACCCCCCTCCAGGTCAGCGGCCCATCTGCCGGATTGACCGTGGTCACAGCCGAGTTGATCCAGATCTACGGCTGGCGTACCACCTGCGCCATCACCATCGGCGCCGGGCTGCTGCAAATCCTGCTGGGCTCGCTGCGGGCGGCGCGCAGCGCCCTCGCCGTCAGCCCCGCCATCGTGCACGGCACCCTCGCCGGAATCGGCGTGGCCATCGCGCTCGCCCAGCTGCACATCGTGCTCGGCGGCTCGCCCCAGAGTTCAGCGGTAGCCAACACCCTTGCGTTACCGGACCAGTTGAAAAGAGTGGGACCAGCCGCCCCGCTGATCGGCGTGTTGACCATCGCCGTCCTGGTCCTGTGGCCACGGATTCCCGGTCAGATCGGCCAAGTGGTACGGCGAGTTCCGGCGGCCCTCGCCGCGGTGGTGACCGCGACGACCACAGCCGCGATCGCCGCACCCGGGATCGCCCGGGTCGATCTGCCGTCCTGGCACTCGCATGCACTGCCGGAGATGCCCCACGGCCCCGTACTCGCCCTGGCCACCGCCGTGTTCACGGTGATGCTGGTGGCCAGTCTGGAGTCGATGCTCGCCGCGGTGGCTGTGGACAAGCTGTCGGCCGACCGTGTCGGCGAGCGAACCTCCGCCCGGTCGCAGGTCGGCTTGCCGCCCACCTCCACCGCCAACTCCACGCCCATGCCTGCACCGGCACCGGCACCGGCACCGGCACCGGCACCGGCACCGGCATCACAGTCGGGTTCGGGTTCGGGTTCGACATCGCCGTCGGCCCTGCCCCCGGCGTCCCCGTCAGACCCACCGAACCTGCCCGCCACACCTACGGCGCCCGTCTCTGACATCGCGGTTACCCCACCGTCCCCCTCTCCGCCACCCGCCAGGCGCTCCGATCTCGACCGTGAGCTGCGTGCCCAGGGCATCGCCAACGCCGTGTCCGGGCTGGTGGGCGGGCTGGCGGTGTCCGGCGGTGCGGTGCGGAGCTCGGCGAATGTGCGGGCGGGAGCAACGAGCCGCGCCTCCACCGTGCTGCACGGCGTCTGGATGGTTCTGGCCGCCGGGCTGCTGGTCGGCGTGCTGGAGTGGATCCCGCTGGCCGCGCTCGCCGCGCTGGTCATGATGGTCGGCATCCAGATGGTGAGCTTCGCCCACATCCGCAATGTCCACAAGCACCGGGAATTCCTGGTGTACGGGGCGACGATCACCGGCGTGGTCCTCTTCGGTGTGCTCATGGGCGTGGCGATCGGCATCGCGGTGGCGGTGGCCGTCGCCCTGCACCGGCTGGCCCGGACCAGGATCACGGTGACCGATCAAGGTGGACAGCATCTGGTCACTGTGCGAGGCCAGTTGACGTTCCTCGCGGTGCCTCGGCTCAGCCGGGCGCTCGGCCAGTTACCACAGGGCGAGGATGTCGTCGTCGAACTGGACGGCTTCTTCATGGATCACGCGGCGTACGAGGCGATCCAGGACTGGAGCCTTGCCCAGACGGCCCACGGCGGCCGGGTCGTCTTCACCGGCAGGTCGGGCGGGCGGATCGCCGAACCCGCCTCGTCGGCGCACTCCTGTTGCCGCCCCTGGACACCGTGGCGGAACCACCACTGTCACGACCGGCCCGAGCAGACGCCCGAGGACCACCACGGTCCCGGCGCCCCCTTCGACAGCGCCCGCCTCGACACGGACAGCGCTCCGGGCGGCGGATCGAGCCCAGCCCCCGGCGCCGAGAACGCCCACGGCTCCGACTCCGTCCCCGATGTCGGCCGCGCCTCCGGCCGTGGAGCCCACAGCGCCCCCGACCCGGCCGGCCCACCCGCCGCAGCCCGGCGCCGGACCGGCGGCAACCGCCTGGCCAATGGCCTGAGTTCGTTCCAGCGCAACACCGCCCCGCTGGTGCGCGAGGAGCTGGCCCGGCTGGCCCGCGAGGGCCAGCGCCCCTCCCAGCTCTTCATCACCTGCGCCGACTCCCGCCTGGTCACCAGCATGATCACGGCGAGCGGCCCCGGTGACCTGTTCACCGTGCGGAACATCGGCAATCTGGTGCCCCCGCCGGACACCGAGTCGGGTGACGACTCGGTGGGCGCCGCGATCGAGTACGCGGTGGACGTGCTGAAGGTGGAGTCCATCACCGTCTGCGGCCACTCCGGCTGCGGCGCGATGCAGGCACTGCTCGATGCCCAGCCGAACCCGGGCACTCCGCAGACACCCCTGTGGCGCTGGCTGAGACATGGGCTGCCGAGCCTGAAGCGGATGGCGTCCCGACATCACCCCTGGGCCCGGATCTCCGGCCGGCTGCCGACCGATGCGGTGGAGCAGCTCTGCCTCACCAATGTGGTCCAGCAGTTGGACCATCTGCGGGCCCATGAAGCGGTGGCGCAGCGGCTCGCCGAGGGCACACTCCACCTGCACGGAATGTACTTCCACGTGGGCGAGGCCCAGGCGTATCTGCTGACCGAGGGTGCGAGCGCCGGGCTCACGCTCGACGAGGTCTTCGACCGCGTGGACCCGGGCGACGCCCCAGCCCCGGCCGACGCCCTCACTCCCACCCCGGCCGACGCCCCCGTCCGTACCCTGGCGGCCGTGCACGCCTCCGGCGGCACCGACACCCCGGGGAGCACCACCGCCCCGGGCGACCCCTCCGGTTCGGGCGAGCGGGAGCACACTGAAGTCTGAACCACATGCGCCACCGGTCCGTGAGACCTAGTGGTCCCGCCTCCGCATCGCGCCGTGCGCTGCGCGACGCACCGTGTCGCTCTGCTCCGCGGCAGTCGGCATCGCGTCGCAGCGCAGCGCCCGCAAAGTGGAGGCGGGACTGTGTCTCGATACCCGAGAAACAGGTCTAAACCAATTCCGGGCAGACACTTGTCACCCGGCCTCTGGCCTGATGAGCTATGCCCCGGGACACAACGGACACCCTGAATGGGAGATGTCGTGAGCAACGAAAGCTTGGCCAATCTGCTTCGTGAGGAGCGGCGGTTCGCACCGCCTGCCGATCTGGCCGCGAACGCCAACGTCACGGCGGAGGCGTACGAGCAGGCCGAGGCGGACCGGCTGGGCTTCTGGGCCGAGCAGGCCCGTCGCCTGACCTGGGCCACGGAGCCGACCGAGACGCTCGACTGGAGCAACCCGCCCTTCGCGAAGTGGTTCGCGGACGGCAAGCTCAACGTCGCGTACAACTGCGTGGACCGCCATGTCGAGGCCGGTCATGGCGACCGGGTCGCCATCCATTTCGAGGGCGAGCCCGGCGACAGCCGCGCGATCACCTACTCCGACCTCAAGGAAGAGGTCTCCCGCGCCGCGAACGCGCTCACCGAACTCGGTGTCGGCAAGGGTGACCGGGTCGCCGTCTACCTGCCGATGATCCCCGAGGCCGCCATCGCGATGCTGGCCTGCGCCCGCATCGGCGCCGCGCACTCGGTGGTCTTCGGCGGCTTCTCCGCCGACGCCATCGCGGCCCGTATCCAGGACGCGGACGCCAAGGTCGTCATCACCGCCGACGGCGGCTACCGCCGGGGCAAGCCGTCCGCGCTCAAGCCCGCCGTGGACGACGCCGTCTCCCGTATCGACAGTGTCGAACACGTCCTCGTGGTGCGGCGCACCGGCCAGGACACCGCATGGACCGAGGGGCGCGACGTCTGGTGGCACGAGATCACCGGCCGTCAGTCCGCCGAGCACACCCCCGAGGCGTTCGAGGCGGAGCACCCGCTCTTCATCCTCTACACCTCCGGCACCACGGGCAGGCCGAAGGGCATCCTGCACACCTCCGGTGGCTACCTCACGCAGACCGCGTACACCCACAACGCGGTCTTCGACCTCAAGCCGGAGACCGACGTCTTCTGGTGCACCGCCGACATCGGCTGGGTGACCGGCCACTCGTACATCGTCTACGGCCCGCTGGCCAACGGCGCGACGCAGGTCATGTACGAGGGCACGCCCGACTCCCCGCATCAGGGCCGCTTCTGGGAGATCGTGCAGAAGTACGGCGTCACGATCCTCTACACCGCGCCGACCGCGATCCGTACGTTCATGAAGTGGGGTGACGACATCCCCGCCAAGTTCGACCTGAGCAGCCTTCGGGTCCTCGGTTCGGTCGGTGAGCCGATCAACCCCGAGGCGTGGATGTGGTACCGCAAGCACATCGGCGCCGACAAGTGCCCGATCGTGGACACCTGGTGGCAGACGGAGACCGGCGCGATGATGATCGCGCCGCTGCCGGGCGTGACGGAGACCAAGCCCGGCAGCGCCCAGCGTGCCCTGCCCGGCATCTCCGCCACGGTCGTGGACGACGAGGCCAACGAGGTTCCGAACGGCGGGGGCGGCTACCTCGTCCTCACGGAGCCGTGGCCGTCGATGCTCCGCACCATCTGGGGCGACGACCAGCGCTTCATCGACACCTACTGGTCGCGCTTCGAGGGCAAGTACTTCGCGGGCGACGGTGCCAAGAAGGACGAGGACGGCGATATCTGGCTGCTCGGCCGGGTCGACGACGTGATGCTCGTGTCCGGGCACAACATCTCGACCACCGAGGTCGAGTCGGCGCTCGTGTCGCACCCGTCGGTCGCCGAGGCCGCCGTGGTCGGCGCCGCCGACGAGACGACCGGCCAGGCCATCGTCGCGTTCGTGATACTGCGCGGTACGGCCGAGGCGTCCGAGGAGCTCGTCACGGAGCTGCGCAACCACGTCGGCGCCACGCTCGGCCCGATCGCCAAGCCGAGGCGGATCCTGCCGGTCGCCGAGCTGCCGAAGACCCGCTCCGGCAAGATCATGCGGCGTCTGCTGCGTGACGTCGCCGAGAACCGCGAGCTGGGCGACGTCACGACGCTCACCGACTCCTCGGTGATGGACCTCATCCAGACCCAGCTGCCGTCCTCCTCCTCCGAGGACTGACCGCAGCACGTACGTCCCCCGAGGGGCATCCGGCAACGCGCCGGGTGCCCCTCAGGCATTTATGGTGAAGATCACCGAATACAGCCCCACACGCCCCGGGTACAGTGGCAGCCGCGTCAACAAACCAATAAGAAATCTCCACAGGGTGTGCCGGGAAGTCTGGTCGGCAAGTGCATCAGCCATGCCATCGCTGCCGTACCGACCCGGAGGTCCTCACTCGTGGCCGCGCCCACCCCCGCACCCCCTTCCCCCCGCCGCACCTTTCTCGGGCGTCTGCCCCTCCCCGAGCGGAACTATCTCGCGGACGCGCTGCGCACCGAGACGGTCGGCGGCGTCATCCTGCTGGTCTCCGCGATAGCGGCCCTGGTGTGGGCGAACACCTTCGGTTCCAGTTACGCGGCCGTCAGCGACTTCCACTTCGGGCCCGCTTCGCTGGGCCTCAACCTCTCCGTGGCGCACTGGGCGGCAGACGGACTGCTCGCGGTCTTCTTCTTCGTCGCGGGCGTCGAGCTCAAGCGGGAACTGGTCGCGGGCGAACTGCGGGACCCCAAGGCGGCCGCCCTCCCCGTCGTCGCCGCGCTGTGCGGAATGGCGGCTCCGGCCGTCGTCTACACGCTCGTGGCCGTGACCGGCGGCGGTTCCACGGACGGCTGGGCCGTCCCCACCGCCACTGACATCGCCTTCGCCCTCGCCGTTCTCGCGGTCATCGGGACCTCGCTGCCGAGCGCACTGCGCGCCTTCCTGCTGACCCTCGCCGTCGTCGACGACCTCTTCGCGATCCTGATCATCGCGGTCTTCTTCACCGAGCAGATCAATTTCATGGCGCTGATCGGCGCCTTCATCGGTCTCGGCGTCTTCTACCTGCTGCTGCGCAGGAATGTCCGCGGCTGGTACATCTACGTACCGCTCGCCGTGGTCATCTGGGGCCTGATGTACAACAGCGGCGTACACGCCACCATCGCCGGTGTCGCCATGGGCCTGATGCTCCGCTGCACGGCACGGGACGGCGAGACCCACTCCCCCGGCGAGCACATCGAGCACCTGATCCGCCCGCTGTCGGCCGGTGTCGCCGTACCGCTGTTCGCGCTCTTCTCGGCCGGGGTCTCCCTCTCCGGCGGCGCGCTGGCGGATGTCTTCACCCGGCCCGAGACGCTCGGGGTGGTCCTGGGGCTCGTCGTCGGCAAGGCGGTGGGCATCTTCGGCGGTACGTGGCTGGCCACCCGCTTCACCAAGGCGGAGCTGAACAAGGACCTGGCCTGGGCGGATGTCTTCGCGGTCGCCTGTCTCGCCGGGATCGGCTTCACCGTCTCACTGCTCATCGGCGAACTGGCCTTCGCCGGCGACGAGGACATGATCAACGAGGTCAAGGCGGCCGTCCTGCTCGGTTCTCTGATGGCCGCCGTACTCGCCGGGGTGCTGCTCAAACTCCGGGTACGTAAATACCGGACGCTGTACGAGGCCGAGGAGCTCGACGAGGACGAGGACGGGGTGCCCGACATCTACGAGCAGGACGACCCGGAGTACCACCTGCGGATGGCTTCGATCTACGAGAAGAAGGCGGCCGAACACCGCCGCCTTGCCCAAGTGGCGGGGGCAGCGCGCAGCAAGCCGGACAGTCCGGCATGATCTGACACCAGATGTATTGAGCAGGAGAGCAGGAGAGGGAGTCAGGGATGAGCGACCCCGGCAACAACGCGGGCAGCGCCGACCGCAGTCTCGGACAGTTGGTCGCCGCGGCGACGGCCGAGATGTCCGCACTGGTGCACGACGAGATCGCCCTGGCCAAGGCCGAGGTGCGGCAGGACGTCAAGCGCGGCGTCACCGGGAGCGTGGCGTTCATCATCGCGGGTGTGCTGTTTCTGTTCGCGATCCCGGTGCTGAGCTTCGGGGCCGCCTACTGGATCCACACCTCGGGGCTGGGCCTGGCCTGGTGCTTCGGGATCGTGGGCCTCGCCTTCATCGTGCTGGGGGCGTTGCTCGCGCTGTTCGCGGTCGCCAAGTTCAAGAAGGTGAAGCCGCCGGAGAAGTCCATCGCGTCGGCCAAGCAGACGGCGGCTGTGCTGCAGGGCGTCAAGCCGCACCCGCGGCCCGCCGGCCCGACGGGGGAGAGCCGTCCGGCGGTCACGGGCAGCACACTGGCGGACAAGGCTCTGGAGAAGCCTCCGGTCCAGGACAAGGCGTCCGTTGTGGCACGCTCGTCCACATGACGGTACCCGATTCCAGCGCATCCGGCACAGAAGGCCCAGAAGGCCCGGAAGGCCCAGTTGGCCCGGAAGATCAGGTAGGCCACGCACGTCAGGCGGATCAGGCGCGCCAGGAAGGTCCGGACAAATCCGGTGCTCCCCGGTCGCATGGTTCGCCCGGCCCGGCGGGCGTGACCGGTATCGGAGGGCCGGTGCGGCTCGACGGGCCGTGGACCCACCGGGACGTGGCGGCCAACGGCGCCCGCTTCCACATCGCCGAGCTCGGCGATGGGCCGCTGGTACTGCTGCTGCACGGCTTTCCGCAGTTCTGGTGGACCTGGCGCCATCAGCTCACCGCACTCGCCGACGCCGGCTTCCGCGCCGTGGCGATGGATCTGCGCGGGGTCGGCGGCAGTGACCGCACGCCCCGGGGGTACGACCCCGCAAACCTGGCGCTCGACATCACCGGCGTCATCCGCTCGCTCGGCGAACCGGACGCGGCCCTGGTCGGACATGACATGGGCGGCTATCTCGCCTGGACGGCCGCGGTGATGCGCCCGAAGCTGGTACGCCGCCTCGTGGTCTCCTCGATGCCGCACCCACGCCGCTGGCGTTCCTCGATGCTCTCCGACTTCGCGCAGTCCCGGGCGGGCTCGTACGTCTGGGGTTTTCAGCGCCCGTGGGTGCCGGAGCGTCAGCTCGTCGCGGACGAAGCGGCGTTGGTGGGCCGGCTGATCCGCGACTGGGCGGGGCCTCGGACCCCGGAGTTCCCCAACGACGCGGTGGTCGACGTCTACCGGCGCGCGATGTGCATCCCGTCGACGGCGCACTGCTCGATCGAACCGTACCGCTGGATGGTCCGTTCCCTGGCCCGTCCGGACGGGATCCAGTTCAACCGGCGGATGAAACGACCGGTACGGGTGCCCACACTGCACCTCCACGGTTCACTCGATCCGGCGATCCGCACGCGCAGCTCGGCAGGGTCCGGCGAGTATGTCGAAGCGCCGTACCGTTGGCGACTTTTCGACGGTCTGGGACACTTCCCCCACGAAGAGGATCCGGCCGGCTTCTCGGCCGAACTCATCAGCTGGCTCAAGGATCCCGAGCCCGACCGGTAACCGCACGGCACAGTTGTCCGACGAACAGCCAATTGCCCGACGCATAAGCCAATTGGCTGACGGATGGGCGGTTACCGACCATGAGGCACGGGCAGACGTCGGGGTATGGGCTGGACGCACGACTTCGGTGACGCAGCACGCAACCGTCGCTCGACCGCCACGGCAGGTCCGAGCACTCATGAGGGGGGCGGCCCCCAGGGCCGGGTGCACGATATGCATGTTCTGCATGATCCCCGGCTCGGTATTCCGCGCATTCTGCGCCGTCGGGCCCGCTGGGTCTCGGCGCGACTGCGCCATCCACGCGGATGAGGTCCGCCCCGGCCGACCGGTGAGCGTTCACCGGCCGGGCGGGACTTCCGCATCCGGCTCCCGGCTGTCACCGGTCAATACGCGTGGAGCGCACGCGCGGCGCGCATGAAACCCCCGGGCGCGCTCAGTGTGCCCGGAGCGGCCGCACGCGCCCGCGTCGGCTGCACACGCCCGGTGCGACCGCCCGGCGGGCGGCCCTGGCAGGCTCCTGATGAGCCGGCCAGGGCCGCCCGGACAGGCTGTCGGCGAACGCTCCGGGTCCTGTGCCAGCCCTTGGAGGAGCTCACAAAATGGCAGTTCCTCTCAGCCGGGTTTGATGGTGGCGAGCTGGACGAGCAGCAGGACCAGCCGGTATGCCTCGGCGAAGTCGGCGGCCGTGAACGTGACCGTACGGCCGCCCTCGGCGCGTGAGACCCCCGGCACGAGTGTCGCCAGATCAACCGTGGTCGGGCTGTGGAGGTCGACCTCCACAGCCAGCGGTCCGCCCATGGCCAGCGGCGAAACCTGCGCCCGCCGCGCCATGGCTTCGGCCGCCGCCCGGCGCAGCCGCTCCCGGGCTTCTTCGGGGTGCAGGACGACAGCGGCAGCCTGGCCGAGCGCTTCCTTGACGGCGACGGTGACGGCGGAGGGGACCAGATCGCTCAGTTCGGCGCAGGCGGTGTCGTCGCCGCTGAACAGCACGACCGGCACACCCATGTGCCCGGCCATGGTGGCGTTGAGACCGATCTCGCCCAGGGAACGCCCGGCCACCCGCACGTCGAGGATGTCGTCGCTCATGGTGTGCGCCAGCACGGCAGGCCCACTACCGGCACGGGCGTGGTAGCCGACCAGCATGACGGCGTCGATGTGTTCGTCGAGCCCTCCGAGCATGCCCAATGAGCGCGGCTTGCCCCGTACCAGGCGGGCCCGTCGGTCGAGTTCCTCCGGCAGCAGGTTGCGGAACGTACCGTGCGCGTCGGCGACCAGAACCACAGCGGTGGGTTCGGCCTCCAGAACACCGGCGATCACGGCGTTCGCCTCGGCCGTCATCAACGCCCGGCCGCGCTCGTAGTCGTAGCGATCCGGATTCGTCTCGGTGGGATGCACGATCCCCGAGATGCCCTCCATGTCAACAGAGATCAGCACCTTCATAAATCAGGGAGTCTACGCGTCGTGCTCAGCACGCCGGGGAGCCGCACAACGTGACCTCCCGCCGAACCGGTGCGCCCCCTTCGAATCCACCGGAAATCCGACGAACCCTCGCGGTCACAGGGCTGGAGCCTCTCGCTTGGATCACGCCGGACTCGCAGGGTCCGGCCTGATCCGAACGACAGCCCTTAGAGCGCGCACGACTGGCTGTCGACCTGCTGGCCCGCCGAGAGGCCGTGCGCGATGTCCTCCCGGATCTCGTCGGCCGTCAGCGCGTAACCGGTGTTCGGGTCGTCGAGCGACTTCGCGAAGACGACCCCGTACACCTTGCCGTCGGGGGTCAGCAGCGGTCCGCCCGAGTTGCCCTGCCGGACGGTCGCGAAGAGCGAGTACACATCGCGGCGGACGGTGCCCCGGTGGTAGATGTCAGGGCCGCTGGCGTCGATACGCCCCCGGACGCGCGCGGCTCGTACGTCGTACGAGCCGTTCTCCGGGAAGCCCGCGACGATGGCGCTGTTGCCGGTCCGGGCGTCGCGATCGGTGTCGGCGAACTTCAGCGGCTTCGCGTCGAGGTCGGGTACGTCGAGGACGGCGATGTCGCGCCGCCAGTCGTAGAGGACGACCTTCGCGTCGTACAGCCGTCCCTGGCCGCCGATCTGGACGGTCGGCTCGTCGACGCCGCCGACGACATGGGCGTTGGTCATCACCCGGCGGTCGGAGAAGACGAAGCCGGTGCCTTCGAGGACCTTGCCGCAACTCGGGGCCGTACCGACGACCTTGACGATGGACTCCTTGGCGCGGGCCGCGACGGGGCTGCCGACCAGCGCCGGATCCGGGGCCTGGACCTCGGTGATCGGCTCGTTGACGAAAGGACTGAAGACCTGCGGGAAGCCGTTCTGCGCGAGGACCGAGGAGAAGTCCGTGAACCAGGTGGAGGCCTGGACGGGCATCACTCGGGAGATACCGAGCAGGACCGAGGAGCTACGGACCTCCTTGCCCAGCGTGGGCAGCGAGGTCCCCGCCAGTGCCGAGCCGATCAGCCAGGCGACCAGCAGCATCGCGACCACGTTGACCAGGGCGCCGCCGGTGGCGTCGAGGGCGCGCGCCGGCGACCACGTGATGTGTCTGCGGAGCTTGTTCCCCAGGTGGGTGGTGAATGCCTGCCCCACCGAGGCACAGACGATGACGATGACGACGGCGACGACGGCTGCCGTCGATGAGACCTCGGAGCCGTTCGTCAGCTGGTCCCACAGGACCGGCAGCAGATAGACGGCGACGAGACCGCCGCCCAGGAACCCGATCACCGACAGGATGCCGACGACGAACCCCTGGCGATAGCCGATGACCGCGAACCATACGGCGCCGGCCAGCAGCAGGATGTCCAGCACGTTCACCGTCTATAGCCTCGCAGATTCGTCACCGGGCCCCGATCCTTCGACTGGGTCCGGGCACGGCCGGACAGCGCAGCACGGAAGTCAGCCTGTCATGCGTGCCAGTCGAGCGGCACCTGCTTCGCGGTGTCCCATGGGCGCTCCCAGCCGGCGAAGTGCAGAATGCGGTCGATCACTCCGGCCGTGAAGCCCCAGACCAGGGCGGATTCGACCAGAAATGCCGGGCCGCGGTGACCACTCGGATGGACGGTGGTCGCGCGGTTGGCCGGATCCGTGAGATCCGCCACGGGGACGGTGAAGACCCGGGCCGTCTCACCCGGATCGACGACGCCGACCGGGCTCGGCGACCGCCACCAGCCGAGGACCGGTGTCACGACGAAACCGCTCACGGGGATGTAGAGCCGGGGCAGCACGGCGAAGAGCTGGACCCCGCGGGGATCGAGGCCGGTCTCCTCCCGGGCCTCCCGCAGAGCGGCCCTGAGCGGCCCCGTGGTCGCCTGGTCGCCGTCCTCCGGATCCAGGGCGCCGCCGGGGAAGGACGGCTGCCCGGCGTGGGAACGCAGGCTTCCGGATCGCTCCATGAGAAGCAGCTCGGGGCCACGCACGCCCTCCCCGAACAGTACGAGTACGGCGGACTGCCGCCCGGCGCCGCTCTCGGGCGGCAGGAAACGGCTGAGCTGGTCCGGCTCGATGGTCTGCGCGGCGCGGGCGACCGGGGCGAGCCAGTCGGGCAGGCCCTTGGCCGTGACGGTGACGGCGCCGTCACAGCCGACGCCTGCCGGGGCGGCGGCGACCGCAGCCGCTGCGACCGCCGCCGCGGGACTGACGGCCGCGGGACCGGCCGCCGCGCCGCCGCCCGTCGTAGTGCGGGCCGTCGCCGGTGCGGCCGCCGCTTCAGCGCTCTGCTCACGCGCGGTGACCTGCTCGTGCGTGTTCGCTTCGCGCGTGCACTGCGCGCTCTCTTCGTGCGTCTTCATAGGCACCCCTCGTCTCACAACGCCTGTCGTCACGCATTTCGTTCCGGAGCGAACGACCGCAGGTCAGCCCGCCCCCGGGCCGGGCGCGGGCTGGCCCGGGTAATCCGGCGGCGGACTCAGCCGTTGACCGGGCTGACCGCCCATCTCGTACTTCAGCAGCTTCTTGGCCTTCTCCGGGTCCGTCTCGCCCTCCCCGTACGCGGGGCAGAGCGGGGCGATCGGACAGGCCCCGCAGGCGGGCCTGCGGGCATGGCAGATGCGGCGGCCGTGGAAGACCACGCGGTGGGAGAGCATCGTCCACTCGCTCTTGGGGAAGATCGCGCCGATCTCGGCCTCGACCTTCTCCGGGTCCTCCTGCTCCGTCCACTTCCAGCGGCGGACCAGGCGTCCGAAATGGGTGTCGACCGTGATCCCCGGTACGCCGAAGGCATTCCCGAGCACGACGTTTGCGGTCTTGCGGCCGACCCCCGGCAGGGTGACGAGGTCGGCGAGGCGGCCCGGCACCTCGCCGCCGAACTCGTCCCTGATCGCCACGGAGAGACCTATCAGCGACTTGGTCTTGGCCCGGAAGAAGCCGGTCGGCCGGATGAGCTCTTCCATTTCCTCCGGAACAGCCGCCGCCATGTCCTCGGGCGTGGGGTAGGCAGCGAAGAGCGCGGGGGTCGTCTGGTTGACCCTCAGGTCGGTGGTCTGGGCGGAGAGGACTGTGGCGACGAGAAGCTCGAAGGGGTTCCTGAAGTCCAGCTCGGGGTGGGCGTACGGGTAGAGCTCGGCGAGCTCACGGTTGATCCTGCGGGCACGGCGGACCATCGCCAGGTGAGATTCCGGTTTCGCTCCAACCTTTGCGCCGGACGTCGCGGCCTTCGCTCCGGCTTTCCCGGGCCTCGCTCCGGCCTTCCCGCGTTTCAGGGTGGGCATCGCGGCGGAATCAGATACGGACTCCGGCGTGGCCCCCGACTCGGCCGGCTTGGCTGCCGCCTTCCTCGCAGCCTTCACTCCAGGCCTCGGAACCTGCTCGACGGCAGGGCGTTTTGTCGCTTTTTTCGGGCGGTGCGCACCCTGTTCGCCCACAGCGGAATCACGGCCTTCCAACACCCCATCAGCCCCCTTGGCCTGCACTCTCACCGGCGATTTGGACACCCGGCCAGCCTAGGGCCACACACGGACATCCGCCCCGGTCACCGCGTATCCGTCCCCGATCGGCCCCCTGCCGCACGGTTCGGCACGCCCGTGCGTCAAACTGGTTTGTGATCGATCGCACTGTTTTACCGTCCGGCATGATGGGGACCACGGTTCCCTGAACAGGCCGACAAGGAGAGAACTCGTGGACGACGTTCTGCGGCGCGCCCCGCTTTTCGCGGCGCTCGATGATGAGCAGGCCGCGGAGCTCCGCGCCTCGATGAGTGAGGTGACCCTCGCACGCGGCGACGCGCTCTTCCACGAGGGCGACCCGGGCGACCGCCTCTATGTGGTCACCGAGGGCAAGGTGAAACTCCACCGCACCTCGCCCGACGGGCGCGAGAACATGCTGGCGGTCCTCGGCCCCGGCGAGCTGATCGGTGAGCTGTCGCTCTTCGACCCGGGCCCGCGCACCGCGACCGCGACCGCGCTGACCGAGGTCAAGCTCCTCGGCCTCGGCCACGGCGACCTCCAGCCCTGGCTGAACGCCCGCCCCGAGGTGGCCACGGCCCTTCTGCGCGCCGTCGCCCGTCGGCTGCGCAAGACCAACGACCAGATGTCCGACCTGGTCTTCTCGGACGTACCGGGCCGTGTCGCCCGCGCCCTCCTCGACCTGTCGCGCCGCTTCGGCGTCCAGTCGGAGGAAGGCATCCATGTCGTCCACGACCTGACCCAGGAGGAGCTGGCCCAGCTGGTCGGCGCCTCCCGCGAGACGGTCAACAAGGCGCTCGCCGATTTCGCCGGACGTGGCTGGCTGCGTCTGGAGGCACGCGCCGTGATCCTGCTGGACGTGGAGCGCCTGGCCAAGCGGTCCCGCTAGCCGACCGACGGACGGCCGACCGGCCGGCCGACCGTCCCGAAGTTCCGCCGCCCGAAGGCCCGCCGCACGACGGCGGACCGGACAGGGGTGGACGCCCGTCTCCGTACGGAAGGCCCTGCCACGCGGCTCCGTCGCACGGCAGGGCCTTTCTGCGCGTCCGCCCTCAGATCAGCCCGTGGTCGCCCAGGTACTCCAACTGCGCCAGCACCGAGAGTTCCGCCGCGGGCCACAGGGACCGGTCCACATCCGCATACACCTGCGCCACCACCGCCGACGCCGTCCGGTGCCCCGCCTCGACCGCCGTCTCCACCTGGGCCAGCCGGTGCGCGCGGTGGGCGAGGTAGAAGTCGACCGCGCCCTGCGCGTCCTCCAGCACCGGGCCGTGCCCCGGCAGCACCGTGTGCACGCCGTCGTCGACGGTCAGCGAGCGCAGCCTCCGCAGCGAATCGAGGTAGTCGCCGAGCCGCCCGTCCGGGTGCGCGACGACCGTGGTGCCACGTCCGAGGATGGTGTCCCCCGTCAGCACCGCCCGGTCGGCCGGCAGGTGGAAGGACAGCGAGTCCGCGGTGTGCCCCGGGGTCGGCACGACACGGAGCTCCAGCCCTCCGGTGGTGATCACGTCACCCGTGGTCAGGCCCTCGTCACCGAGGCGGAGCGCCGGGTCCAGGGCACGCACCTTCGTACGGGTCAGCTCGGCGAAGCGTGCCGCGCCCTCCGCGTGGTCCGGGTGCCCATGGGTGAGCAGGGTGAGCGCGATCCGGCGGCCCGCCCGCTCGGCGGTGCCGATGACGGCCCGCAGATGTATGTCGTCCAGCGGCCCCGGGTCGATGACGACCGCGAGGTCGGAGTCGGGCTCGGCGACGATCCAGGTGTTGGTCCCGTCCAAGGTCATCGGCGAGGCGTTGGGGGCCAGGACGTTGACGGTACGGGTGGTGGCGGGCCCGGACAGGACCCCGCCGCGTGGCTGTCCGGGCAACGCGTGCGCGTCGCTCATAGCTCTTCGCCTCCCGCACCACCGGCACCGGCCGGCCCGCTCGGGATGTGCTTGGTGAACTCGTCGTGCCCCGGCCAGCTCAGCACCAGCTCGTCACCCTCCAGCCGCGCCTGCGCGAGTACGGGAGCGAGGTCCTGGGAATCCGCCGCCTTCAGCGCCTCGGCAGCCGTCCCGTACGGCCTGAGTGCCCGGAGCGTCGACACGGTCGGCGGCATCATCAGCAGCTCGCCCCGGTCGTACCCGTCGGCCGCGTCGCCGGGCCCGATCCACACCGTACGGTCGGCCTCCGTGGAGGCGTTGCGGGTGCGCTGGCCCTCAGGAAGCGCGGCGACGAAGAACCACGTGTCGTAGCGGCGCGGCTCGAACTCGGGGGTGATCCAGCGCGCCCAGGCGCCCAGCAGGTCGGAGCGCAGCACCAGACCTCGCCGGTCCAGGAACTCCGCGAAGGACAGCTCTCGCGCGACCAGTGCCTCGCGATCGGCCTCCCAGTCGGCGCCGGTGATATCGCTGACGACCGTGTCGGCGGTCGGACCGGCGAGGAGGACTCCCGCCTCCTCGTACGTCTCACGGACGGCCGCGCAGACGATGGCCTGGGCCTCGGCCGGCGTGTCGACGCCGAGCCGCGCGGCCCAGCTGTCCAGCGCGGGTCCGGCCCAGCCGACGAGCCGATCGTCGTCGCGCGGGTCGACTCCGCCCCCCGGATAGGCATATGCGCCGCCCGCGAAAGCCATGGAGGCGCGGCGGCGCAGCATGTGAACGGCGGGGCCGCTCGCGGTGCCAGTGGCAGGGTCCCGGAGCAGCATCACGGTGGCGGCCCGCTTCGGGGCCGCGGCCGTCAGCTCACCTGCGGCGAGTGCCCGGATCCGGTCGGGCCATTCCGGTGGGTACCACTGACCATTGGACATGGCCGGAGGCTATCCGGAACCGCGCCGATGTTCGAGAGCACGTTGATCCTCTGTGCATGCCCCGTACACATATGATCCCGCCCGGTCATCACGACCGGGCGGGATCAGCGAATCAACAACGGTCGGCACCCGCACTGCGCCGCTCTCGCCGGACCGCGGCAGCCGTACGGCTCAGGCCCCGACCAGCTCGACCTGGACCTCGACCTCCACCGGCGCGTCCAGCGGCAGCACCGCGACGCCCACCGCGCTGCGCGCGTGCACGCCCTTGTCGCCGAGGACCGCGCCCAGCAGCTCACTGGCGCCGTTGATCACGGCGGGCTGCCCGGTGAAGTCGGATGCCGAGGCGACGAAGCCCACAACCTTCACGACTCGCGCGATCCGGTCCAGATCGCCCGCGACGGACTTCACGGCGGCCAGCGCGTTGAGCGCGCAGGTCTTCGCCAGTTCCTTGGCCTCGTCGGCCGTGACTTCCGCACCGACCTTGCCGGTGACCGCGAGCTTGCCGTCCACCATCGGCAACTGGCCCGAGGTGTACACGTACACCCCCGACTGAACGGCCGGCTGGTACGAGGCCAGCGGCGGTACGACATCCGGCAGCGTCAGCCCGAGTTCGGCGAGCTTCGCCTCGACAACGCCCGCCATTACGCCTTCTCCCGCTTCAGGTAGGCCACGAGTTGCTCGGGGTTGTTCGGGCCGGGGACGACCTGGACCAGCTCCCAGCCGTCCTCGCCCCAGGTGTCCAGAATCTGCTTGGTCGCGTGCACGAGTAGGGGCACGGTCGCGTATTCCCACTTGGTCATGGCCCGACTGTAATGCCTGGCACGCACAGCCTCGTGCGTAGCCCGCGGCCCGACTGGTTAGGCTCGAATACGTGAGCAGGTTCCAGGTCGTCAGCGGCAAGGGTGGTACCGGTAAGACCACGGTCGCCGCCGCCCTCGCCCTCGCCCTCGCGACCGAGGGCAGGCGCACCCTCCTCGTGGAGGTCGAGGGCAGGCAGGGCATCGCCCAGCTCTTCGAGACGGAGTCGCTTCCGTACGAGGAGCGCAAGATCGCCGTCGCGCCCGGCGGCGGCGAGGTGTACGCCCTCGCGATCGACGCCGAACGCGCCCTTCTCGACTACCTCCAGATGTTCTACAAGCTCGGCAGCGCGGGCCGGGCGCTCAAGAAGCTCGGCGCGATCGACTTCGCCACGACGATCGCGCCCGGCGTACGGGACGTGCTGCTGACCGGCAAGGCATGCGAAGCCGTGCGCCGCAAGGACAAGCAGAACCGGTACGTCTACGACTACGTGATCATGGACGCGCCCCCCACCGGGCGCATCACCCGTTTCCTCAATGTGAACGACGAGGTGGCGGGGCTGGCCCGGATCGGCCCCATACACAATCAGGCGCAAGCCGTGATGCGCGTGCTGAAGTCCCCCGAGACCGCGGTCCACCTGGTGACCCTGCTGGAGGAGATGCCCGTCCAGGAAACCACGGACGGCATCGCGGAGCTGCGGGCGGCCGAACTGCCGGTCGGCCGGGTCATCGTGAACATGGTGCGTCCGCATCTGCTGGACGAGGACGCGCTGCGCACCGCGGCGGGCGGCCGCCGCAAGGAGATCACCAAGGCACTGACGCGGGCCGGTGTGACCGGCTCGGCGGGGCTCGTGCGCCTCCTGGTCGAACAGGCCGCCGAGCACGCCCAGCGGGTCGAGCTGGAGCGCGAGCAGCGCACGCTGCTCGCGGGCCTGGAGCTGCCGGGGTACGAACTCCCGCTGATCGGCGAGGGCATGGACCCGGCCGGGCTGTACGACCTGGCGACCGAGCTCCGCAAGCAGGGCGTCGGCGACGGGGCGGGCGAAGAAGAGGGACAAGGGGTGGGACACGGGGTGGGCACATGACACAGGCCGCGGACACGGACGAAGCCACCGTCACGGACACGCACAGGGCCACCAGCACGGCCACCGCGGCCACACCTGCCCCCGCACCCGTGCTGGACACCGACGCGCTGCTCGACGACCCCGGCATCCGGATCGTCGTGTGCTGCGGTTCGGGCGGGGTCGGCAAGACCACGACCGCCGCGGCGCTGGGCGTACGGGCGGCCGAGCACGGCCGCAAGGTCGTCGTCCTCACCATCGACCCCGCCCGCAGGCTCGCCCAGTCCATGGGGATCGACTCGCTCGACAACGTCCCGCGCCAGGTGCCGGGTATCACCGGCGAAGGCGCCGGGGAACTCCACGCGATGATGCTCGACATGAAGCGGACCTTCGACGAGATCGTCGAGGCCCACGCGGACGGCGAGCGGGCCCGCGCGATCCTGGAGAACCCCTTCTACCAGTCCCTGTCGGCCGGTTTCGCGGGCACGCAGGAGTACATGGCGATGGAGAAGCTCGGCCAGCTGCGCGCACGCAACGAGTGGGACCTGATCATCGTCGACACCCCGCCGTCGCGCTCCGCGCTGGACTTCCTGGACGCGCCGAAGCGGCTCGGTTCGTTCCTGGACGGAAAATTCATCAAGCTGCTGATGGCCCCGGCGAAGATGGGCGGCCGGGCCGGGATGAAGTTCCTCAACGTCGGCATGTCGATGATGACCGGCACGCTCGGCAAGCTGCTCGGCGGTCAATTCCTGCGCGATGTGCAGACCTTCGTGGCGGCGATGGACACCATGTTCGGCGGCTTCCGCACCCGGGCGGACGCCACGTACAAACTGCTGCAGGCGCCCGGCACGGCGTTCCTCGTCGTGGCGACACCGGAGCGGGACGCGCTGCGCGAGGCGGCGTACTTCGTGGAACGGCTGGCCGCGGAGGAGATGCCGCTCGCCGGTCTGGTGCTCAACCGTGTCCACGGCAGCGACGCCGCCCGGCTCTCCGCCGAGCGTGCTCTGGCCGCCGCAGAAAATCTTGACGGGGTCGGCATTGTGGATCAGCCAGCCGGGAAGGTTGGACTTGGTGACCCGGCCGACTGGTCGGTCGCGTCCCCCGAAACCGTGGCCACCCCGTACACCGCCCCCGAATCTTCCGAGCACGAGTCCCGTCACGAGTCCCGTCACGAGGCCGCGTACCCGCATGGGCACGAGGTCACCAAGAACTGCGAACCAGATCCGGAAGCAGAGGCGGAAGCAGAACCGGTAGCAGGCCGGAACAGAGATCCTGAGGCGGCTCCTGTCGAGCAGCTGACCGCAGGCCTGTTGCGGCTGCACGCGGAACGGATGCAGGTGGTCGCGCGCGAACAGCGCACACGCGATCGCTTCACTGCTCTGCATCCCGAGGTAGCCGTGACCGAAGTGGCCGCGCTGCCCGGTGACGTACATGACCTTGCGGGGCTACGGGCCATCGGGGACCGGCTCGCGACCGGTTCCGCCCCGGCCGGAGCTGCGTAGCCGCCCGTCGTGACTATCCCACCGCGGCGTACCTCTCATGCAGTTCGTCGTCGTCCAGCCCGATCGCCACGGGCAGGATGCCCGCGGACTGCTCGTACTCGCTGCGCGCGGTCTCCAGCAGCCGACGCCACGATGTGACGGTGGGCCGCCTGCGCAGCAATGCGCGGCGCTCCCGTTCCGTCATTCCACCCCATACGCCGAATTCGACGCGGTTGTCCAGCGCGTCGGCCAGGCACTCGGTCCGCACCGGACATCCGGTGCACACCGCCTTGGCTCTGTTCTGCGCTGCCCCTTGTACGAACAGTTCATCCGGATCGGTAGTGCGGCAGGCTGCCTGCGCACTCCAGTCGGTTACCCAGCCCATCACGGCGCCGTCCTCTCCCGAATCGAGGCTCCCCCACGGCGGCAGCGGCATATTCACCGCTGCCAGTTGAGGACGTTACGGAAGGCGGGGACAGCACAACACCCCCTTCGGGCCCAATCTTGAATGGCCCGAACGGACTATGCGTATGCGGCAGATCACCCAGGGGAGTGAGGTGAGGACATACGTGAATACCCCCGAAGAATTGGGACAGTTCTCCCGGATCACAACGGACGTTCGGTGACATAGGAGGCGAATTCGGGAGCGCCTGAACGCGTGGCCGGATCATGCACGGGGGTTGATGCGGAACGGGACTGTTGTGACAGTTGAGAGCAGCTTAGGCCAAGGCATATACGTGTGTCCGGCGAATGAGAACGTAGGCTGCCCCCATGCCAAAGAAGCGCTCAGGCGGGGGTCTCACGACGACCCAGCAGGCCGCCAAGTTCCTCGGTGTCGCCGCACTTTCCGGAGTCGTGCTCGCGGGCATCGCACTGCCGGCCGCCGGAGCACTGGGCCTGGCCACCAAGGGAACGGTCGAGGGATTCGACGAAATCCCGGCCAATCTCCAGACTCCGCCGCTGAGCCAGCGCACCACGATCCTGGACAGCAAGGGCGGAATGATCGCCTCCGTGTACTCGCGCGACCGCACGGTGGTCAAGCTGGAGGACATCTCGCCGTACATGCAGAAGGCGATCGTGGCGATCGAGGACGCCCGCTTCTACAAGCACGGAGCGATCGACCTCAAGGGCATCCTGCGCGCGATGAACCGCAATGTGCAGACGGGGGGTACCGCGCAGGGTGCGTCGACGCTCACGCAGCAGTACGTGAAGAACGTCTTCGTCGAGGAGGCCGGTGACGACCCGGACAAGGTCGCACAGGCCACGCAGCAGACCATGGGCCGCAAAATACAGGAGCTGAAGTACGCGATTCAGGTCGAGGAGAAGCTCGGCAAGAAGCGGATTCTGACGAACTACCTGAACATCACCTTCTTCGGGCAGCAGGCATACGGCGTCGAGGCCGCCTCCCAGCGCTACTTCTCCAAGTCGGCGAAGGATCTGACGCTGGAGGAGGCCGCGCTGCTGGCCGGCATCGTGCAGTCGCCGAGCCGTTACGACCCGGTCAACGACCCGGCGGAGGCGACCAAGCGTCGCAACACCGTGCTCCAGCGAATGGCCGACGTCGGCAACATCACCCAGGCCGAGGCCGACAAGGCCAAGGCGAACCCGATCAAGCTGAAGGTCAAGAAGCCGAAGAACGGCTGCATCACGGCCGTCAGTGGCGCGGGCTTCTTCTGTGACTACGTACGCAACGTCTTCCTCACCGACCCGGCTTTCGGTAAGACCAAGGAAGACCGGGCCAAGGTCTGGAACCGGGGCGGTCTGACGGTCCGGACGACGCTCGACCCGCAGTCCCAGAAGTCGGTGCAGAGCTCGGTCAAGAGCCACGTCTACAAGTCGGACAAGGTCGCGACGGCCGTGACGCTGGTCCAGCCGGGCACCGGCAAGATCATGGGAATGGGCCAGTCCAAGCCGTACGGCTTCGGGCCCAACGAGACGCAGTACAACTACTCGGTCGACAAGAAAATGGGCGGCTCGAACTACGGCTTCCCGACCGGTTCGACGTTCAAGCCCTTCCTCGCCGCTGCGGCCATAGAGGGCGGCAAGCCGGCCACCCAGGTCTACCCGTCCCCGTACGAGATGGACTACCCGGACACGGTGCAGTCCTGCGGAAAGCCGTGGGTCAACGACGGCGTGCCGAAGTATCACCTGGAGAACGAGAACGAGTCCGAGAAGGGGCCGTACGCGCTGAGGGAGGCGATGGAGAAGTCCGTCAACACCTACTTCGTGCAGATGCTCCAGGACATCGGCATGTGCCCGGTCTCGCAGATGACCGACAAGCTGGGCGTGGTGCAGGGCGACGGCACCAAGCTGCCGCAGAACCCGTCCACGCTGACCCTCGGGTCCAACGGTCTGTCGCCGCTGACGATGTCCAGCGCGTACGCCGCGTTCGCCAACCGCGGTACGTACTGCACGCCGATCGCCATCGAGTCGGTCAAGACGGCGGACGGCACCTCGCTCCCCGTACCGAAGACCAGTTGTTCGCAGGCGATGTCGCAGACGACGGCCGACACCATCAACACCCTGCTGCGCGGCGTGGTCGACTCCGGTACCGGTCAGGAGGCGGGCCTCAACAGCCGCGACAACGCGGGCAAGACCGGTACGACCGACTCCCGCAAGAACGCCTGGTTCGTCGGCTACACCCCGAACATGTCCGGCGCGGTCTGGGTCGGCAGCCCGTCCCAGAGCGTCGAAATGGAACACGTCACCATTGGCGGCGTCTACCAGGACAAGGTGTACGGCGGACAGGTCCCCGGACCGATCTGGCGTGACGCGATGACGGGAGCCCTCGACGGAGTGGCCGCCCCCGCCTTCAACACCGTCAACATCCCGGATCAGCGGAGCGACGAGGGCGACGGGGGCGACCGGGGCGACGAGGAGGACAGGGGCGATCCGGGCGCCGGCGGATCCAAGCCCGGCAAGCCCGGCAAGCATGGCGGGAAGCCCGGTGGCAACAACCCGTTCCCCGGCGGCCACCCGGGCCAGACCAACGGCGACACGCAGGGCCCCTGACCCGTACGGCCCACGCATATGAAGGTGGGGCGCCCCGGACCGAGAGAAATCCCGGTCCGGGGCGCCCCACCTTCATATGCCCTCTTCGTAGGTGCCCGGCCTCAGCCCGCCAAGAGCTTCTTCACCGCGGCGGCCACCCGGCCGCCGTCCGCACGTCCCGCGACCTTCGGGTTCACGATCTTCATGACGGCGCCCATCGCCCGCGGTCCCTCGGCCCCCGCGGCCCTGGCCTCCTCCACGGCAGACGCCACGATCGCACCCAGCTCGTCATCGCTCAGCTGCTTCGGCAGGTACGCGTCGAGGATTTCCCCCTCCGCCTTCTCACGCTCGGCCTGCTCAGTCCGGCCGCCCTGGGCGAAGGCCTCGGCCGCCTCGCGGCGCTTCTTCGCCTCCTTGGCGATCACCTTCTGCACCTCGTCATCGGAGAGCTCGCGCGCCGTCTTGCCGCTGACCTCCTCCTTCGTGATGGCGGTGAGGGTCAGCCGGAGCGTCGACGAGGTCAGCTCGTCACGCGCCTTCATGGCCGTGGTGAGGTCTTCCTTGAGCTTGGACTTGAGCGTGGTCATGTGCTGATTGTGGCAGGTACGGGGCGCCCGCCGCCCGCCGGTTTTCTTCCTGCCGCACGGTGTCTGCCACGATGGGCGCATGCGCGCACGCTACGGAGTACCCCTGAAAGTCACGGCAGTCGGCGCAGCGGTCGGCGCAGCCGGCCTCGCCTACGCCGCCGGATTCGAGGCCCGCTCGTTCCGCCTGCGACGGGTAGCCATTCCCGTTCTCCCGCACGGGGCACGCCCGTTGCGCGTACTCCAGGTCTCCGACATCCACATGGTGAGCGGCCAGCGCAAGAAGCGCGCGTGGCTGCAGTCGCTGGCCGGCCTGCGTCCGGACTTCGTCGTGAACACCGGCGACAACCTCTCGGACCCCGAGGCCGTACCCGAGCTGCTCGACGCGCTCGGTCCGCTGATGGAGTTCCCGGGCGTGTACGTCTTCGGCTCCAACGACTACTACGGCCCCAAGCTCCGCAACCCGGCCCGCTATCTCTTCGAGAAGGTCCAGGGCAAGCACGGCCTCAACGGGAACGCCCCGGCGGTCGGCGCCGTCCACAACCCGTGGGAGCCGATGCGCGACGCCTTCGACGAGGCGGGCTGGCTGGGCCTGTCCAACACCCGCGGCCGCCTCAAGACCGACGGCCTGGAGATCGCCTTCACCGGTCTGGACGACCCGCACATCAAGCGCGACCGCTACGCGGAGGTCTCGGGCGGCCCCGAGACGGGCGCCGACCTCTCCATCGGCGTGGTCCACGCCCCCTACCTGCGCTCCCTCGACGCCTTCACGAGGGACGGCTACCCCCTGATCCTGGCCGGTCACACCCACGGCGGCCAGCTCTGCATCCCCTTCTACGGGGCCCTGGTCACCAACTGCGACCTGGACACGGACCGGGTCAAGGGCCTCTCCACCCATTCTGTCGAGGGCCGCCGCGCCTACCTCCACGTCTCCGCAGGCTGCGGCACCAACCGCTACACCCCGGTCCGCTTCGCCTGCCCGCCCGAGGCAACCCTGCTGACCCTGACCCCCCGCACCTGAGCGCCCACGGGCCCCTCGCCCTCAGCTGCACATAAACCGGATTTCGCCTGTGGGCGCGGGTGGGCTAAAGTAATCGATGTCGCCAGGACACCGGCGACGATCGGGGTGTAGCGCAGCTTGGCAGCGCGCTTCGTTCGGGACGAAGAGGTCGTGGGTTCAAATCCCGCCACCCCGACAGCTGAAACACCAGGTCAGAGACTCATTCGCTTGATCGCGAATGGGTCTCTTTCTTATCCGGAGCAAGTACGAGCAGGCGCCGCTCTACGCGAAAACGCGTGCCCCGATCACCGCAGCTGTATTCACAAACTCCGCCATCCCGCCGATACTGACAGTAACGGATCGACAAGGGACCACAGGACGGTTCCGCCAGAGAGACGGGGGACTCATGATCTTCATTGCTTCCACGGCGGTTGCGTTCGCGGCCGCGGTCGGGGTGTGCTTGGCCGTACTGCGGCGCAGAGGCGGCTCGGGGGAAAATGGGGCACTGCAGCGTGGGGCAGCGGACCAGGGGCTCGCACAAGGGCTGGGCGTAACCCCGAGGGCATAACCACCACCCCGTGCGGGACAACCTCAAGCGCTTCGGCTGACAGTCGAGGGGGCCAAGGGGGGCCGACGACGACGGTCTTCCCCGTACTCTCATGGCCGACCACGGACAGAACCTTGCGCGTCAGTTCAGGTCACATGACAGGCACACAAGGCCACTTGAGTTCGCGATCGCGTTCGGGACGAAGAGGGCGTGGGTTCAAACCCCGCCGCCCCGACAGAGAAATACCAAGTCAGGCCCGGTGCTGAGAGATCAGCACCGGGCCTGATGTGCTGTGCGGCCCCGTTTTGGGTGAGCACGGATACCCGCAGACGCCGCCTTCTCAGGCTGGAAGCGTGCGGACTTCGCGGCCGACCACAACTGCGCCTTCTGAAAGAGCCTTCGGTGGCCCAGTGACCCAGCGACCCGGCGGTTCGGTGAACGGGCGACCCGCGCACCGGATACGGCGTGGTTCGACCGGGACGACCGCTTCACGCCCGGCCGGGTGCGGTCAGACCCCGATCGGACGTCCGAGATCCGGGCCCGCCCCTCGGTCACGACCGGGGCTCACGCCGCGGTGACCTTGGCCACAAAGGCATCCAGGTTGTCCGACATGCGCGCGAGGCGTTCGTCCAGGCCCAGGGACTCCTCGTATCGCCCGGAACGCAGCTTCGGCTGCCTCTTGCCTCGCACGTACAGGGGGCAGGCGAGGTCTCCGCAGATGTAGATACCGACCGTGTTGCCCTCGCGCCCCCGGGCACCCGCCAGGGGGGCGGCGAGCAGCGAGACCCCGGAGGAGGCATGGCCGGTCAGGCAGACCTGGCACATGCTGGACTTCACAGCGCTGGTGCGCTTCACGGAGGGTATCCGCAAGGAGATCCCCAGCGGGCCCTGCGCCCGGGGCAGCACGAGGCGTGCCCTCAGTGGGGCTCCCGGATCCACCCATCCCAGGAAGTCCAGGTCGTCCCAGGGCAGTTCTGCGAAGTCGAGCGGCAATCGAAGCCGCGCCGCATCACCCTTGGTGCAGTTCACGAAGGATGAGCGGATCTGATTCTCACCGAGCGGGTCCACGGGCGCCGACACTACGTCCGCCCCGACCGGTTCCGCATCTCAATATTTTGCTTGATGCGCCGGTCGGAGCCTGCCCCGCCTGGAGCGCCACCACACCCGGCGGGCCGTGGGCCGGCCGGTACGCCCCGGGGCGCCGCCCGCCCCTTTCTCATGCACGGCGCCGGGTGTCGGGGCGCGGCCCACCCCTGGCGCGAGCCGACGTAAGCGTTCCCGGTAGCAGCCACCCGAAATGCACCCTTCGTACGCACATGCGAATCTGGAAGTGGCCCATCATCCTAGATCCGCTACAGGAGGCACGATCGTGGGCAAGAAACAGAGTCGGCAGAACCGGGGGGCCCGCACCGGCGGCCACGAACGCAGCGCCGCTCCGGAGACGAAGGAACAGAAGCAGCAGCCGGTTGACCCGAACCCGGTGCACTCGATCTCGGAGCAGGTCTCCCACCGGAAGCAGCGAAGGTTCGGCCACAACTGATCCCATAGATCCACAGACCCAAAGACCCGCGAAATCCGCCCTCTGCGGTGGCATCCCCGAGTCGGATGCCACCGCAGAGGGCGGTTTTCGTTGTGCGCTACGGCATGTGTCCGGCCAAAGGGAAGGTCACCCGCGCGCCGAGGACGTCCTCACACGCCCGTAGCGAATCACCTTCGACCGGCCAGGCCGCCGTGCGCGGCACTCAGGCCGGAACGGCCGACTCCCAGGCCGAAGTGCAGGGCATCCAGGTCGGAACGGCCGGCGCCCGGGCACATGAGGACATGACCCCCGGACATGCGCACCCATGACGGCATGACACCCGCGACACGCGGCCCTCGTACGCGCATGCATATGCATGTGTCTCATGCAGATCTCGGGGCGCCCAGAGGTTTATCTACGCGCGGAGCCATGTCGCCCGAACGATCATTCGGGCATATCAGACCGGTTCTTCCGCAGCTATTACCGGCGAGTACCAGTAGCTGCTAGAAACGTGGCGCTCAATCAACCCCCCACCCACCCCCCACACTTCGGAGGGCTGACAGCCATGTCAGTACGGAGATTCTGGGCGTCCGCATCCACTCTGGTCCTCGCCGCCGCGGCCGCTCTGGGTATCGCCCAGCCGGCCTCGGCAAGCTCCTCGGCCGACGCCGGCGGGTACGTCGCTCTTGGCGACTCGTACTCCTCCGGCGTCGGCGCCGGGAGTTATCTCTCCGACAGCGGCGACTGCCGCCGCAGCACCAACGCCTATCCCTACCTCTGGGCTGCTGCGAACTCGCCTTCCTCCTTCGCGTTCGTCGCCTGCTCAGGGGCCACGACGAGTTCGGTGGCCAATACCCAACTGGGCGCGCTGAACTCGTCCACCGGCCTGGTCAGCGTCACCGCAGGCGGCAACGACGTGGGCTTCGCCAGTGTCATGCAGGACTGCGTACTGTCCGGCGAGGCCACCTGCCTGAGCAGCGTGAGCTCGGCCGTGTCGCAGATGCAGAACTCGCTGCCGTCCGGCCTCGGTTCGCTCTACGGATCCATTCGGTCGCGGGCCCCGCAGGCACACGTCGTGGTGCTGGGCTACCCGCGCTTCTACCAGCTGAGCGGCGGTTGCGTCGCCGGTCTCTCGGAGAAGGAGCGGGCGGCCATCAACAACGCGTCCGACGTCCTGAACGGTGTCATCGCCAAGCAGGCGGCCGACGCCGGGTTCACGTTCTCCGGCGTGGCGGACAAGTTCGCCGGACATGAGCTGTGCTCCGGCGACGCGTGGCTCCACAGCGTGTCCATCCCGGTCTACAACTCGTACCACCCCAAGGCCGCCGGACAGTCGGGCGGCTATCTTCCGGCCTTCCGCTCGGCCGTGTAGGACGAGGACGAGGGAGGTACAGAGGGGCGGCGGGCTGCCGGGGATGTTCCCGCGGTCCGCCGCCTCTCTGTCGCGGACCTCCGACCCCATGCACCGGTCTTGACCAGCCCACGCACCGGTGCACCGGTCGGAGGACGAACGAAACGGCTCCGCCCCCGGACTCCCCGGCCCCGTATCGTCCCGGCTGTCCCGGTGTCCCCGGACGTCCCCCGTGTCCGTCGGCGTCCCCGTGCAATCGCCCGGTCTCAGTACCGCTCCACGAGGTGCTCCCGGCCCGCCGGGGGCTCGTACGGCTCGGGCCAGAAGTCGGTGATCCCGCCTATCCGCCCCTCCGCGTCGAACGTGAAGAAGTGAAGGGCGTGCAACTCCTGCAGACCGACCATGAAGAGCGTCCGGGCAGCGACCTGCCGCCCCTCCTGGTCGGCCACGACGCGTTCGACACGGACGTGCCAGTCGCCCGGGTACTCCCGGTTGAACCGCATGTACCGCTCCTTCCCACGGATGCGTTCGCGCGTCTGCGGGAGGTCGTACAGCACGTCGTCGGCGAGGGTCGCGGCGAAGGCGTCCCAGTCGCGGTGGTCGGCCGCGGTCCAGTACGTCTCCACCGCGGTGCGCAGATCAGCAGTCGTGGTCATGGTCCGAGTCTGAACCCCACCACTGACAACGGGCCTTGAATGCCGCCTCCGGTCAGGAGCCGGCCGGCCGCGACGCCTTGATCGAGTACATCAGCGGGATGCGCGGACGGTCGGCGGGGAAACGGTAGAAACCTTCGCCCTGCCGTTGCAGCGACGGGAAACGGGCGAAGAGCGAGAAGTCGTGCTCGTGCAGGAACTCGATGCGCAGTCCGGTGGCGGCCAGCGCCGACACCACGTCGCCGATCGGGTGCTGCCATTCGACGCTGCGGTTGTGGACGGTCGGTGCGTCGAAGTCGGCGTAGGTGCCCGCTGTCTCGTCCACCCACGCGGCGCGGCTGAAATAGTCGTGCACGACCTTCGCACCGGTCGAGTCGTCGAGGCAGTCCGTGAGCGGGTGGAACTCCGCGAGGTAGAGGAAGCCCCCGGGCGCCACGAGCGAGGCCGCCGTCTCGGCCCAGCGCCGGGTGTCGGGCAGCCAGTTCAGCGCGCCGACACCGGTGTAGACGATGTCGTACGACGAGTCGGGGACGGCCTCGGCGGCGTCGTGGACATCGGCGGCGACGAACGCCGCCCGGTCCTGGGTGAACCCGAGCTCCCGGGCCAGGCCGCGCGCCGTCTCGACGGCCGGTTCGGAGAAGTCCAGGCCGACGACGTGCGCGGCGCCGTGCCGGGCCCAGGAGAGGGTGTCGACCCCGATGTGGCACTGCAGGTGCAGCAGGGACTTGCCCGTGACATCCCCGACCTCGGCCAGTTCGAAGTCGCGCAGGGCGTCCTTGCCTGCGCGGAACGACTCGACGTCGTAGAAGTCGCTCGTGGCGTGGATGGGGACCCGCTCGTCCCAGTGCGCCCGGTTGGCCTCGTGCCAGTCGGCAGGGGTCGGTGCATACATGCCCGGCAGGTTATCCACAGGCTGAGGACGATGCGAACGGATTATTGGCGCTCCGGCGCAGAATGGACGGCATGACTGAGATCACTGGTTCGACGTCCCTCTCCGCGCCTGCGGCCCTCTCCGCACCGGAGACGGCATCCGAGACAACACCGGGGGCCGCACAGGAAGCGGCTTCCGCACCGACCACGACCGCTTCCGCGCCGGAGTGGGAGCAGCGTTTCCGGGCGCCCCGGGTGTCCTTGCCCGACTGGGCGGAGGACGCGCCGGACCGCTCTCTGTTCGTCTCCAACGCCACGGGCACGTACGAGCTGTACGCATGGGACCGCGCCACCGGCGAGCAGCGCCAGGTGACCGACCGGCCGAACGGGACGACGGACGGCGTGCTGACACCGGACGGCGAGTCGATCTGGTGGTTCAGCGACACCGACGGGGACGAGTTCGGGGTGTGGATGCGTCAGCCGTTCCACGGCGGCGGGGGCGGCGAGACGGTGGACGAGCCGGCGGCCCCCGGTCTCGGTGCCTCGTACCCGGCCGGGCTGGCGATCGGGCGTGACGGTACGGCGGTGGTCGGCCGTTCGACCGACGAGGACGGGACGACGATCCATGTCGTGCGGCCCGGGGCCGCGCCCGTCGAGATCTACCGGCACCGTGAGTCGGCGGGCGTCGGTGACCTCTCGTACGACGGGACGCTGATCGCCCTGGAGCACACCGAGCACGGCGACGCGATGCACTCCGCGGTGCGCGTGGTGCGGCCGGACGGGTCGACGGTCGCCGAGCTGGACGACACCGAGGGCGGTACGAAGGAGCTGGGCCTGTCCGTGCTGGGCTTCGCCCCCGTGGCCGGGGACACCAGGCTGCTGGTCGGGCATCAGCGGCGGGGCCGCTGGGAGCCGATGATCTGGGATCCGATGACGGGCACGGAGACGGATCTCGCGGTCGATCTGCCCGGCGATGTGGGCGCTGAATGGTATCCGGACGCCTCCGCGCTGCTGATCGTGCACGGCTTCGAGGCCCGCAGCGACCTGTGGCGGTACGAGCCGGGTGCCGGCGGTGCTCCCGTCCGGGTGGAGACTCCCGCCGGTTCGGTGTCGGGTGCCACGGCCCGGCCGGACGGCACGGTGGAGTACCTGTGGTCGTCGGCCGCACAGCCGCCCGTCATCCGGTCCACCTCGGGTGCGGTCGTGCTCGATCCGCCCGGCTTGAAGGCTCCGGCGTCCGTGCCCGTGGAGGACGTGTGGGTGGACGGGCCCGGGGGCCGCGTCCACGCGCTCGTACAGCGGCCCGCCGGGCCGGCCGAGGGGCCGTTCCCCACCGTCTTCGAGATCCACGGCGGCCCGACCTGGCACGACAGCGACGCCTTCGCCTCCGGTCCCGCCGCCTGGGTGGACCACGGCTACGCGGTCGTCCGGGTCAACTACCGCGGCTCCACCGGGTACGGCCGTGCCTGGACGGACGCGCTCAAGCACCGGGTCGGCCTGATCGAGCTGGAGGACATCGCCGCGGTACGGGAGTGGGCGGTGAAGTCCGGGCTCGCGGACCCGGCGAGGCTGGTCCTGGCCGGTGGCTCCTGGGGCGGCTACCTGACCCTGCTCGGCCTCGGTACGCAGCCGGACGACTGGGCCCTGGGTCTGGCGGCGGTCCCGGTCGCCGACTACGTCACCGCGTATCACGACGAGATGGAGGACCTGAAGGCGATGGACCGCACGCTGCTGGGCGGCACGCCGGAGGAGGTTCCCGAGCGCTTCGAGGCCTCGTCCCCGCTGACATACGTCGACGCCGTCCGGGCTCCTGTCTACATCTCGGCGGGCGTCAACGACCCGCGCTGCCCGATCCGCCAGGTCGAGAACTACGTGGACCGGCTGAAGGCCCGTGCCGCGGTGCACGAGGTCTACCGGTACGACGCGGGGCACGGTTCGCTCGTCGTGGAGGAGCGGATCAAGCAGGTCCGCCTGGAGCTCGACTTCGCCCGACGTCACCTGGCCCCGCGGCCGGGCCCGTCCGGCGAGTAGTCCGGACCCGTCCGGCGAGCAGGGGCGCCGGTTCCCGTCCCGTGCGGACCACCACCGCCGGACATCAATCGGCACCCCGCGCCGGGAGGCGGGAGCGGGGACCGTACCGTGGAGGGGTGTACCGGTTCCTGCTGACCCCACGATGGTGGGGGATCAACCTCTTCGTCGTGCTGGCCATCCCGTTCTGCGTCTTCATGGGCACCTGGCAGCTCGGCCGCTTCGAGGACCGCGTGCAGACGCACGACGCCGCCGAGAAGCAGCCCGCCCCCGGCACGCGGGCCGCCAAGCCGATCGACGACCTCCTGCCCGTCGACACGGTGACCTCCGGCCGCCCCGCGACCGCCACCGGCCGGTACACCGACCAGTTCCTGGTGCCTGGCCGGGAGTTGGACGACAAGCGGGGCTTCTACGTCCTGAACCTGCTCCGCACGGAGAGCGGCAAGGCCCTGCCGGTCGTGCGCGGCTGGCTGCCCGGCGAGCCCGGCCGCACCACCGTGCCCGCCGCACCGGCCGGCGAGGTCACGGTCACCGGCGACCTCCAGGCGTCCGAGAACGCCGGCACACCGGGCGTCGACTCGGCAGGCGGGCTCCCCGACGGCCAGCTCAGCATGATCAGCGCGGCGTCCCTGGTCAACCTCGTCCCGTACGACGTCTACGACGCATGGGTGACGGTCCAGGACACCGGCGCCACCAGCGCGCTGCGCCCCGTGCCGGCCGCCGTGCCGCAGGGCACCGGACTCGACCTGAAGGCCTTCCAGAACCTCGGCTACACCGGGGAGTGGTTCGTCTTCGCCGGGTTCGTGCTCTTCATGTGGTTCCGGCTGGTCCGCCGCGAGGCCGAAGCGGCGCGCGACCTGGAGCTGGGCCTCGTCCCGGACACGGAGACGGCCGCGGCCCCGGACATGGGCTCGGACCTGGATACGGACAAGGGCACGGACACCCGCCCCGCCACCCCCGACCCCTCCGCGCCCTCTGACCCCGACGACCCCGCCACCCCCGACGACCCCGACGTGAGGGTCGGCACCGTCCGGGCCGTACACGAGTGAGGGGGGCCGTCCGCCGAATCGGCCGACGGCCCCCTCACTCGTACGTCATGGGTCATGTATCTGACGTCATGCGCGGTACGCGCAGACCTCGTCCCGGCGTCGCGCTCCGTCCCGTAACACCCGTCCCGTAACACCCGTCCCGTCACGTCGCGGGAGCCAGCACCCCGGTCCGGTAGATCGTGCCCGCGCAGGCGTTGGTGATCTTCGCCTCCGCGACCGGCGCTCCGGGTTCCGGCGTGTGCGTGACGGCGACGCTGCCGTCCAGCGTCCCGCCACCGTCCTCGCTTCCGAGCTGCGGACTCGTGTCAGTGACCCCGTCCGGCGTGCCCGCACCGGGACCAGCGGACGTGGCGCCACCCGCGCCGTCCGTCGGTGTCGGGCTCGGTGAACCTCCGGAGGCCGGGCAGGTGTCCTTCGGTACCCAGGCGAACTTCACCTCGTACGCCATGGAGGGCTTCAGCCGCACCGTCCCCTGCTCCTGTGAGGGGTCGGGCAGCCCGGCCGCGGCGTCACCCGCCGTGTGCTGGACAACCGTGATCCTGGACGGGTCCGCCGCGCCCATCGCCTGGAAGCCCACACTGCCGCCACTGCTCACCGAACAGCCTGTGCCGGAGACATTGGCGATCCGGAAGGTGCCGTACACCGTGCCGTCGGCACCGGCCGCGCCCGTCTCGGCCGAGGCGACCGAGAGCTGTCCCGGGTCGCAGTCCGGCATGGCCGCCGCCGCGGAGGCGGACGGGTCCAAGACCCCGCCGGCCAGACCGCCATCGGTGCCCTGGCCGCGGCTGTCGGACGGGCTGCTCGTGCTCGTGGAGGGGCTCGGGCCGCCGTCGGCCTGTCCGCCGGTGCTGCCGCCGTCGCTCTTCCCGTCGGCCGCCGAGCCGTTCTCGGTGCCGTTGCCGCCCTGCGCCTGCTCGCCGTGTCCGGCGATCGCGGGGTTGGCGGCGTTCGCACCGTCGGAGTTCGCGACATGGACGAAGGCGGGGACGGCCGTGCCGATGAGCAGCGCCGCCGCTGCCATGCCGACGACGGCCTGCCGTCGCCGGGCACGCCGGGCGGGCACCGCGCGCTGCAGCAGGTCGAGGGTGCCGTCACCGGGTTCGATGTGCTGGACGGCCCCGTGCAGCATGCGGCGCAGCGCGACCTCGTCCAGGTCCGCGCCCCCGCCCGCATCCGAGTCCGCATCCAAGTCCGCACCCGGGTCGGCAGCCGCATTCACCTGCGCGACACGCTCCGACCCGCCGTTCCCCGACCCGTCGTTCCCCGATCCCTCGCGTTCCGGCCCGTCGTTCCCCGGTCCCTCGCGTTCCGGCCCGTCGCGCTCCGGCCCGTCGTTCACAATTCCGTTTCCAGTCCGGTCGATCCGGGACTCGTGCTCGCGGCCGGTCTCGTTTCCGTGGTCGCGGCCGTTCTCGCGGCTGTTCTCGTTTCCGTGGTCGCGCCGGCTCATCCCTGCGCCTCCATCACGACGCGCAGCGCCGCGATCCCACGCGAGCCGTAGGCCTTGACCGAGCCCAGCGATATGCCCAGGGTCTCGGCCACCTGAGCCTCCGTCATGTCCGCGAAGTAACGCAGCACCAGTACCTCCCGCTGGCGCCGTTGCAGTCCCCGCATCGCCTTGATCAGCGCATCCCGCTCCAGTTGGTCGTACGCGCCCTCCTCCGCACTCGCCATGTCCGGCATAGGCTTGGAGAGCAGCTTCAGCCCGAGGATGCGGCGGCGCAGCGCGGAGCGCGACAGGTTGACGACGGTCTGACGCAGATACGCGAGTGTCTTCTCGGGGTCCCGTACCCGGTTGCGCGCCGAGTGCACGCGGATGAACGCCTCCTGCACCACGTCCTCACACGAGGCGGTGTCGTCCAGAAGGAGCGCCGCGAGGCCGAGCAGCGAACGGTAGTGGGCACGGTAGGTCTCGGTGAGATGGTCGACCGTGGTTCCGGCAGCCACGCTCTCCTCAGCGCCCTCGCGCTGCGACGGCATGCGTGCGGGCCGCGCAGCGGGCATCGGCGCGATCACCGGCATGCCGCCGGGCGCGCGGGGCCGTCTGAGCGGTCGCACCGAAGTGCCGCGCAGGGGGCCCACCACTGTGATTTCGAGAACCTCTGCCACGCCAGTTGGACACGTTTCCCCCCGTCAGGGTTGTACGCGCGCGGCACCGCGTTTGACACGGTGCGACATGCCCTCATACGTACCTGCTCTTCCCCAAGTGCCCCGAATGCGCGCCCCACCGCGCAAGAGGTGACCGCATAGACGCGCGCCTTCCGGCCAGCGGTTGCACCGGGCCGAAAGGTCATCGTCGGACACCCCGACACCCCAGCTCAAGAGGTTCAGACCTTCAACTTGCTCACAGGGCATTCACAGAGAGTACAAAACAGGTTCGATCAGGACCGGGGGAATTCGGCGGCCACCGATTCGGCGATCTGCGCCACGTTCAGCGCCGCGCCCTTGCGGAGGTTGTCGCCGCAGACGAACAGCTCAAGGCCCCGGGGATCGTCCAGCGACCTGCGCACCCGCCCGACCCAGGTCGGATCGGTGCCGACCACGTCGGACGGTGTCGGGAAGTCCCCCGCCGCCGGGCTGTCGTACAGCACCACACCCGGTGCCGTCGCGAGGATCTCGTGGGCCCGGTCGACCGCGATCTCGTTCTCGAACCGTGCGTGCACGGACATCGAGTGCGTCGCGATGACGGGTACGTACACACAGGTCGCCGCCACCCGCAGGCCCGGCAGGTCCAGGATCTTGCGGCACTCCTCGCGGATCGCCAGTTCCTCCGACGACCACCCGTCCCCGGCCTCGGTTCCGGCCCAGGGCACCACGTTGAGGGCCACCGGTGCGGCAAAGGGGCTGCCTTCCGCGTCCCCCACTGCCCGGCGCACGTCCCCGGGCCTCGTGCCCAGTTCCGTGCCGGCCACCATCGACAGCTGTTCGCGCAGCGCGGCGACGCCGTCGCGGCCCGCCCCGCTCACCGCCTGGTACGAGGAGACGACCAGTTCCCGCACGCCGAATTCGGCGTGCAGCGCACCGACCGCGACGATCAGCGAGAGCGTGGTGCAGTTCGGACTCGCGACGATGCCGCGCGGCCTGATCCGTACGGCATGCGGATTGATCTCGGGCACGACCAGCGGAACATCCGCGTCCAGGCGGAACGCGGCGGAGTCGTCGATGACGACCGTGCCCTTCGCGGCGGCGATCGGCGCCCACTGGGCGGAGACCTCGTCGGGCACCAGGAACAGCGCCACGTCGACGTCGTCGAAGACGTCCTCGGTGAGTGCGAGGACTTCGCTCTCCTCGCCGCGTACGACCAGCTTGCGGCCCGCCGAACGCGGCGAGGCGATCAGCTTCACCTCGCCCCAGACATCCGCGTGCTGCGAAAGGATCTGGAGCATGACACCGCCGATCGCCCCGGTCGCTCCGACGACCGCGAGCGAAGGACGGCGGGCGGTCATCGGCCGGTGCCCCCGTAGACGACGGCCTCGTCGGAGTCGCTGTCGAGACCGAAGGCGGTGTGCACGGCGCGCACGGCCTCGATGACGTCGTCGGCGCGGGTGACCACCGAGATACGGATCTCGGATGTCGAGATCAGCTCGATGTTCACCCCGGCATCCGACAGCGCCTCGAAGAAGCCCGCCGTGACACCCGGGTTGGTCTTCATACCGGCGCCGACCAGGGAGATCTTCGCGATCTGGTCGTCGTAGCGCAGCGACTCGAAGCCGATCGTGCCGCGGGTCCGCTCCAGGGCGTCGATGGCCTTGCGGCCCTCGGACTTCGGCAGCGTGAACGAGATGTCGGTCAGACCGGTCGCCGCGGCGGAGACGTTCTGCACCACCATGTCGATGTTGACCTGGGCGTCCGCGATGGCGCGGAAGATCGCGGCGGCCTCGCCCGGCTTGTCGGGCACACCGACGACGGTGATCTTGGCCTCGGAGACGTCATGGGCGACTCCGGAGATGATCGCGTGCTCCACCTTCTGGTCCCCTTGCGGCTCGTTGCTGACCCAGGTTCCGCGCAGTCCGGAGAAGGACGAGCGGACATGGATCGGGATGTTGTAGCGGCGTGCGTACTCCACGCACCGGTGCAGCAGCACCTTGGAGCCGGACGCGGCCAGCTCCAGCATGTCCTCGAAGGAGATCCAGTCGATCTTCCGGGCCTTCTTCACGACCCGGGGGTCGGCGGTGAAGACACCATCCACATCGGTGTAGATCTCACAGACCTCGGCGTCCAGCGCGGCCGCGAGCGCGACGGCGGTGGTGTCGGACCCGCCGCGACCGAGGGTGGTGATGTCCTTCTTGTCCTGGGACACACCCTGGAACCCCGCGACGATCGCGATGTTCCCCTCGTCCAGCGCCGTACGGATACGGCCCGGCGTCACATCGATGATGCGCGCTTTGTTGTGGACCGAGTCGGTGATGACGCCTGCCTGGCTGCCCGTGAACGACTGGGCCTCGTGACCCAGGTTTTTGATCGCCATCGCCAGCAGGGCCATGGAGATCCGCTCTCCGGCGGTCAGCAGCATGTCGAACTCACGCCCGGCAGGGATCGGGGATACCTGCCCGGCGAGATCGATCAGCTCGTCCGTCGTGTCGCCCATCGCTGACACCACGACAACCACCTGGTTGCCGTTCTTCTTGGCATCGACGATTCGCTTGGCGACACGCTTGATGCCTTCGGCATCGGCTACGGAGGAGCCTCCGTACTTCTGCACGACAAGGCCCACGTGCGCTCCTCGCTCAGTCCATTACTGCGGTCGGCTCAGTTTAACGAGCAGTCCGGAAACGCCCCGCTGATACCACATGGTGAGATGTCCCGCTCAGCACGTGATCATCGGCGTGGCGCCCCCGAACTGCTCGTACGGGTCTGCTGCCCGCCCATCGGGGCCGCACTCCCGTATGTGGTCCAGCACACACGCGTCGCGGGCGCGTCCGCGATTCACGAGCCGTCCACCTCCAGCGTGGACCGGAAACCCACGGTCCGCTCTTCGGAGGCCCCCACCATGCGTACGGCGGCTCCGCGCACTTCCCGTGCTCCTGGCCCCTCTCCGCCGTCCCCCTGGCCGCGGCTCCCGCCCACGCGGGCGGCACCTGCTTCGCCAGGGACGGCGCCCCGTGGTGCGACGGGGGCGAGGCCGGGCGGCCGGTCCGCACCGCCGCTACTGCACCGGCCGCAGGCCCAGTGGCCCCGCGATCTCCTCGGCCATCACCCGGCCCGCCTCCTCGGCCAGGTCGTCGTCGACGGTCTCCGAGTCCGTGTCCAGGCCGTCCAGTTCCTGGAGGGGCTGGTTGAGGCGGATGTGGGCGATCAGGGACTGGAGGGCGCGCAGGGTGGCGGACGCGGTGGAACCCCAGTTGGAGAAGTAGGAGAACTGCCACCACCACAGGGCCTCGGTCGTGCGGTCCTCTTCGTAGTGGGCCAGACCGTGGCGCAGGTCGGTGACCAGGTCGGCGAGGTCGTCGGAGATACGGGCCGGGACCGGGGCCTTGCGGGGCTCGTACGGGTCGAAGACCTCGGAGTAGACGTCGATCGGCTCCAGCAGGGCGGCGAACCGCTCGCGCAGGCCGTCGGCGTCCGGCTCCGTACCCAGGTCCGGCTCGTAGCGCTCGTCGGGGACGATGTCCTCGTACGCGCCGAGCCTGCCGCCCGCCAGCAGCAGCTGGGAGACCTGGAGCAGCAGGACGGGAACGGCTTCCTCGGGCTCCTCGACCTTGGACACCTCGGTGACCGCGACGATGAACGTCTTGATCTGGTCGGCGATCTGGACAGCGAAATCGTCGGGGTCCTGCGTGACGGAGTTCAGCGTGGCGTCAGACATCGAGGGGACCTCCCGTGGGCACGGTCGCGAACGGTGAGTAGAACATAGCGTCGCTGAACGTAAAGCTGTCGTGAGTCGATGCAAGAACATCGGCCGACATGACCGTGAAGACATCGGTCGACGTGGCCGCGAAGACGTCGGCCGGCGTGGTCGCGATGACATCGGTCGACGTGGCCGCGAAGAGGTCGGCTGGCGTGGCCGCGAGGACATCGGTCGACGCGGCCGCGAAGACGTCGGCCGGCGTAGCCGTGAAGAGATCAGACATCGAGCAGCCGCCTCCCCTCGAAGGCGCGGCCCAGGGTGACCTCGTCCGCGTACTCCAGGTCGCCGCCCACCGGCAGACCGCTGGCCAGCCTGGTGACCCGCAGGCCCATCGGCTTGATCATCCGCGCCAGGTACGTCGCGGTGGCCTCGCCCTCCAGGTTGGGGTCGGTCGCCAGGATCAGCTCCGTGACCGAACCGTCGGCGAGACGGGCGAGCAGCTCGCGGATCCGCAGGTCGTCGGGGCCGACGCCCTCGATCGGACTGATCGCGCCACCGAGTACGTGGTACCGGCCCCGGAACTCACGGGTCCGCTCGATCGCGACGACGTCCTTCGGCTCCTCGACCACACAGATGACCGTCTGGTCGCGGCGCGCGTCCCGGCAGATGTTGCACTGCTCCTGCTGGGCGACATTGCCGCAGACCGAACAGAACCGGACCTTGTCCTTGACCTCCAGGAGGGCATGGGCGAGACGGCGCACATCGGCCGGCTCGGCCTGCAGGATGTGGAAAGCGATCCGTTGCGCGCTTTTGGGACCGACGCCGGGCAGCCTGCCCAGCTCGTCGATGAGGTCCTGAACCACGCCTTCGTACAACGGAAACGCCTTCCTGGTCCTGAGCTATACATACAACTTACGAGTTCGGGCCGCAGGTCAGAAGGGGAGGCCGGGCATGCCGCCCAGGCCCTGGGCCAGCGGGCCCAGCTTCTGCTGCTGAAGCTGCTGCGCGTTCTCGTTCGCCGCCTGGACCGCGGCGACGACGAGGTCCGCGAGCGTCTCGGTGTCCTCCGGGTCGACGGCCTTCGGGTCGATCACCAGAGCACGGAGCTCGCCGGAGCCGGTCACGGTCGCCTTCACCAGACCGCCACCCGCCCGGCCCTCGACCTCGGTCCTGGCCAACTCCTCCTGGGCCGTGGCGAGATCCTGCTGCATCTTCTGAGCCTGCTGCAGCAACTGCTGCATATTGGGCTGACCACCACCGGGAATCACGGTCACTCCTGGCAATTCGACGACAAAATGTTTCGGTACGCCGAGCCTACGTGGTCACCACGCAGCGCGCCCCACCCACTGGCGGGCAACTCTTTCGAGTGAGGTTCAGGCAACGTCGGGGTGACTCCTATACCTGATCACAGGCTCCGTACACCCGGGAATACCGCGATTTCGACTCCACGGCCCACCATTCGGCGGTAGGAAGGGCATGCGCATCAGACACACAGGCCCATCGCCCGTCACGCAAGGTTACGTACGCGGGACAGTCGGCCACGCCGGAGAGCAGTGATCAGCCCACCGTCGAACACACCGCCACACATCAGGCGTCGCTACGCAGAATGCAGAGGAGTACCCCGGTGAGTCAGCCGGAGATGCAGCCCGAAGGGCCGCCCCGCAACGAGCCCGGTTCGGCCGGCTCGGCCGGTTCCTCCGGTTCGGGCTCCGGCGCACACATCCGGGGCGGGCGGGGCCGGGATCTGACCGGCACGCCGTTCCCGCTCGGCGACTGGGGCGAGCCCGCCGAACGCCTCGATGAGCTGTACCGCTGGGTCGAGGCCGATGCGCTGCGCACCGCCGACTGGTACCTGAGCGACCGGGTGTGGAAGCGGCGCGGGGCCAGGGGGCTGCGGATCGGTACGGCGGCCGGGGCGGTCGCGGGCGCCGCGCTGCCGTTGCTCGATCTCACCGGGGCGCTGAACGGGTCGGCGGGGTGGGGCTTCCTGTCGCTGCTGCTGGGCGCCGCGTGCATGGCGTGCGACCGGTACTTCGGCCTGACCTCGGGCTGGATAAGGAATCTCGCCACCGCTCAGGCCGTACAGCGGCGCCTCCAGGTGCTGCAGTTCGACTGGGCGTCGGAGTGCGTGCGGGAGGTGCTCGGCCCGACCGAGGGTACGGCCAGCGAGGCCGCCGAGCGGTGCCTGGGGGTGCTGCGGCGGTTCTCGGAGGACATCACGGAACTCGTACGGACCGAGACCGCGGACTGGATGGTGGAGTTCCGGGCCGGGCCCGCGCCGATGGGGATGCAGGCGATGTCGTCGGGCAGCGGCGGCGGGCGTACGGACCACGGGGTGCAGCCGGGGCGGTTCCCGATGCAGACGATGACCCGGCCGAACATGCCGCGGCAGCGGCCTCCGGAGTCCCCGCGGTGATTTCGCCGCGGTGACCCCGGTGACGCGTGGCCGCCTCCGGCCGGCCCGTTCCCGGCCGGCCCGGCCCCTCCTCAGCTGAAGATGATCATGGAGCCCTGGGCGAGGCTGCGCGTGGCCGCCGCGTGCAGGCCCAGCCAGACATGCCGCTCGCGGGCGAACGGACTGCCGTCGTACGAAATCGGGCCCGCCGGTTCCTCCAGGGACGTCGGTCCGATGGGCGGCAGCGGGGCGGCCGGCGGGTTCGCCGGATCGATGCCGATGGACGGGGCGACGAACTGCAGCTCCCGCAGCAGCCCGTGCGCGGAACCGAGCGGGCCGCCGCCCTCCAGCAGGTCGTCGTCGGAGAGCGGGGCGGCGAAGTCCAGTGGAACGTACGCCCCTGCGTGGTCGTAGTGCCAGACCAGGTGGGACTGCCGGGCCGTCACCTCGAACATCTCCAGCAACTGCTCGTAGTCCCCGCCCAGTTCGTCGACGGGTGTGACGGCGAGTCCGCTGAGCTGGAGCAGGTAGGCGCGGCGCAGGAAGTGCAGGGCGTCGTAGTCGAAGCCCGCGACCGGGGCGACGTCGCCGGTCAGGCCCGGCATGTACGCGTACACGGGGACGGGCGGCAGTCCGGCCTCGCCCAGTGCTTTGTCGTAGGCGGCAATCTCTTCGGCGAACGGGTTGTCGGGGCTGTGGCACAGCACATCGACGAGGGGGACCAGCCACAGGTCACAGGCCACGAAGTCTCGCTCTCCACGGGTGCGCTTCCGAGTCATCGGTTCAACGGGTTCAACGGAATGTTCTCAACAGTCGGGCCAGCGTAATGCGGTGGGCTCATCACGCACAGCGGCCGACGGCCACGGATGCGGGTCGGCCGCGGCCCGCGGTCGCCCGGTCAGCCCGGCTCCGGAGCATCGGCGGACGGAACCTGCGGGCCGTGGCCCGGATGTGGCGGATTTCCGGCCGCGAGCCGGCCCGCCCAGTTCAGCGCGTGGGTGTTGTAGTCGTCCAGCACCGCGCGCACCGCGTCGTGGTCGTCGAGCGTGAACGCCGCGACGAGTTCCGGGTGGCCGTGCCAGAGCCAATCCCTGGCGCTCATGTCGTGCCGCAGATACGGCACCGCGAACACCCATGTCTGGACACGCAGCCGATGCAGGAAATCGTTGATGTACGTGTTGCTCCAGAGCGCGTCGAGTTCGCGCCAGAAACGCAGGTCGTAGCCGATGAGGATGTCGAGGTCGCCGCCCTGGGCGGCCCGCGCGGCCTCCTGGGCCCTGCGACGCACGGCGACCAGACAGTCCCGGTGCCGCGCCGCCTGCGCTTCCGTCGGCGCGGGCCCGCCGAACAGGCCGCGGATGACTCCGTCGGTGACCAGGGCACGGGCCTCGACCATCGACCGGTAGTCGGCGACGGTGAACTCATGCACCCGGAAACCGCGGTGCTGATCTGATTCGAGCAGGCCATGCGCGGAAAGATCGAAGAGCGCCTCGCGCACCGGGGTGGCGGAGACGCCGTACTGTTCGGCGATCTGCTTGACGGTGAACTCCCGTCCCGGCTGCAAACGTCCGGCCAGCACTTCGTCACGCAGCGCGTCCGCGATCTGCTGCCGCAGCGTACTGCGGGTTACAGCTCCGCTCGCGCACATGGCGCCCCTCCCCTTTTCGGCTTTGGATCACCTTAAGCCAGGGTTCCCCTGCCCGGATCCGGGCAGGGGAGGGGATGGGATGGAGGAGGGGCGCCGACGGGCGGGCCGCGCGGGCCCCGCCGCTACACGGTGTACTCGTCCGCGACCGACAGCGCCGCGTCCAGAGCCGCGAGGCCCTCCTTGGCCTCGGCCTCGGTGACGTTGCAGGCCGGAACGGCGTGGGTGCGGTTCATGTTGATGAAGGGCCACAGCCCGTTCTTCTTCGCCGCCGCGCCGAAGGCCGCCATCGCCGCGTTGGCCTCGCCCGCCGCGTTGTACGGAACCAGCGGCTCGCGGGTCTCCCTGTCGCGGACCAGGTCCAGTGCCCAGAACGCGCCGAGGCCGCGGACCTCGCCGACCGACGGGTGGCGCTCGGCGAGTTCACGGAGACCGGGGCCGAGAACCGTCTCACCGATGCGGGCGGCGTTCTCGATGACCTTCTCGTCCTCCATCACATGGATGGTGGCGACCGCGGCCGCGCAGGCCAGCGGGTGGCCGGAATAGGTCAGTCCGCCCGGGTAGGCGCGGGTCTCGAAGGTGGCGGCGATCTCGGCGGAGATAGCGACACCGCCGAGCGGTACGTAACCGGAGTTGACGCCCTTGGCGAAGGTCATCAGGTCCGGGACCACGTCGAAGTGGTCGGCGGCGAACCACGTGCCGGTCCGTCCGAATCCGGCCATCACCTCGTCGAGGATGAAGACGATCCCGTACCGGTCGCAGATCTCACGCACGCCCGCGAGATAGCCGGGCGGCGGCGTCATGATGCCCGCCGTGCCGGGGATCGTCTCCAGGATGATCGCGGCGATGGTACCGGCGCCCTCGAAGGCGAGGGTGTCCTCCAGGTGCTGGAGCGCGCGGGCGCACTCCTCGGCCTCCGTCTCCGCGTGGAACGGCGAGCGGTAGAGGAACGGAGCCCAGAAGCGGACGACGCCCGCCGAGCCGTTGTCGGACGGCCAGCGACGCGGGTCGCCGGTCAGGTTGATCGCGGTGGAGGTGGCGCCGTGGTACGAGCGGTAGGCGGAGAGCACCTTCGTACGGCCGGTGTGCAGCCGGGCCATCCGGACGGCGTTCTCGACGGCCTCCGCGCCGCCGTTGGTGAAGAAGATCTTGTCCAGGTCGCCGGGGGTGCGCTCGGCGATGAGGCGTGCGGCCTCGGAGCGCGCCTCGATGGCGAACGCGGGCGCGAAGGTGGCGAGCTTGCCCGCCTGCTCCTGGATCGCAGCCACGACGGTGGGGTGCTGGTAGCCGATGTTGGTGTAGACGAGGCCACTGGTGAAGTCCAGGTACCGGTTGCCGTCGTAGTCCCAGAAGTACGCCCCCTCGGCGCCGGCGACGGCGAGCGGGTCGATCAGGCCCTGGGCGGACCAGGAGTGGAACACGTGCGCGCGGTCGGCGGCCTTCACGGCCGCACCGGCAGCGGGGTCGATGTGCGGGGCATGAGGGGCATGAGGGGTCATGCGGTGAGCGTAGGCCGCACCGCGGACGACTCGACATGGCCACCTTGTATGGCCCGGGGCGCTCTGGTGGGCAGGGTGTCGGGTCGGTGCGACCCGTTTATCTTTGACAGCATGTTGTCATGATGACAGCATGCTGTCGTAACGATTCCGGCAGTTCCCCTCTCCAGGAGGCGCCATGCCCCGCGGGACCGCACATCTGGCCGTGTACGACACCTATGCCGACTGGGAGGCCGGGCACACCACCGCCCATCTCTCCCGGGCCGGATTCACGGTGCGGACGGTCGGACCCACCACCGACCCCGTGACCACCATGGGCGGGCTGCGCGTCCAGCCCGATCTCGCACTCGCGGAGCTGCGCCCCGAGAACAGTGCGCTCCTGATCCTCACCGGCGCCGGCCTGTGGGACTCCGGCGACGAACTCGCCCCCTTCGCCCGGACGGCCCGCGGCTTCCTGGACGCGGGGGTGCCGGTCGCCGCGATCTGCGGCGCCACAGCGGGGCTGGCCCGCGAGGGTCTGCTCGACGACCGCGCGCACACGAGTGCGGTCTCCTTCTATCTGGCGGCCACCGGGTACAAGGGCGGCGAGCGGTACGTCGACGCGGACGCGGTGACCGACGGCGACCTCATCACGGCCGGGCCGACCGAACCGGTCGCGTTCGCCCGTGAGGTCTTCGCACGGCTCGGGGTGTACGAGGGCGAGAAGCTCGACGCCTGGTACCGGCTCTTCCACGACTCGGACGCGAGCGCGTACGAGGTGTTGCAGGGATGAGCCGCGAGCAGCAGGACGCGCTCAGCCGGACCGCACTCGGCGCCTTCCGCCTGAACGGCCAATTCCTCGCGGTGGCCGATGAGTTGGCCCGCCCGGCCGGGCTGACCGCAGCGTGGTGGCAGGTCCTCGGGGCGGTGCTGGCCGAGCCGTTGTCCGTGTCCGGGATCGCCCGCGTCATGGGGATCACGCGGCAGAGCGTTCAGCGGATCGCGGATCTGCTGGTGGGGAAGGGGCTCGCGGAGTACCTGCCGAATCCGGCCCACCGGCGCGCCAAACTGCTGCGTCCCACGGAGGAGGGCCGGGCGACGATCTCCCGGATCGGCCCCGGCCACGCGGAGTTCGCCGCGCGACTGGCACAGGAGCTGGGAGAGGCGGAGTTCGCGGAGGCGGTGCGGGTGCTGGAGCGGTTGTCGGTGGCGATCGAGGCGGTGGGCGTACCCGGCCCGTCCGGCGATTGAGAGCGGAACCGGAGCGGGCAGCACCGGCGTCTCGCGGCCGGGGGTGGAAATCCGGCCCCACCGGGGCGCATCCCGCGCGGTTATCCTCGACGCGTTCCGGCGTATCGCCGTACGGGGGAGGACGCACACCATGGAGAAGCTCGGGCCCGCCGACCCACAACGCATCGGCTCCTACCGCCTGTTGGGCCGGCTCGGCGCAGGCGGTATGGGCCAGGTCTACCTGGCCCGCTCCGGCCGCGGCCGCACCGTCGCGATCAAGCTGGTACGTGGCGAACTCGCCGAGCAGCAGGAGTTCCGCGACCGCTTCCGCCAGGAAGTGCGGGCCGCCCGCCAGGTCGGCTCCGCCTGGACCGCCCCCGTGCTGGACGCCGACACCGAGGCCGCCGTGCCCTGGGTCGCGACCGGATACATCGCCGGGCCCTCCCTCCAGGCCACCGTCTCCGGCCGTGCGGGCGCCCGCACGGGGCCGGCTTCCGGTGCGTACGGTCCCCTGCCCGAGCGTTCGGTCCACATTCTGGGCGCCGGCCTCGCCCATGCTCTCCGGGCCATCCACGCCGCCGGGCTCATCCATCGCGACCTCAAGCCCTCCAACATCCTGCTGACGATCGACGGACCACGCGTCATCGACTTCGGTATAGCCCGGGCACTCGACACCGCCGTCGACAGCGGCCTCACCCGCACCGGGGCCCTGGTCGGTTCGCCCGGCTTCATGTCGCCCGAGCAGGTACGGGGCGAGCGCGTGACGCCGGCGTGCGATGTGTTCTGCCTGGGCTCGGTACTGGCGTACGCGTCGACCGGCCGGCTTCCGTTCGGGGTCTCCGACAGCCGCGTGCACGCGCAGATGTTCCGGATCGCGCAGGGGGACCCGGACCTGACCGGCGTCCCCGTGGACCTCGTCGAACTGGTCAGGGACTGCCTGCGCAAGGACCCTGCCGCCCGTCCGACGCCGGACGCGATCCTGGAACGCCTGGCCGACCACGATACGACGGAACCCTGGCTGCCGGGCGCGCTCATCGCCCAACTCGGGCGCCACGCCGTCGAACTGCTGGACTCCGAGGATCCGGAGGACCCGACCAGGCCGGACACCGTCCTGGACCAGGCAACCCTGGCACCCTCCGTGCCCTCGGCGCCCGCACCGGCCGCGCCGCCTGCCGGGCACCCCACCCCCGAACCGCCGCCCGGCGCCGGCCACACGCTGCACCCGACGGCCGGTGCGCCCATATCCACCCCGTCCTTCGGGCCGCCGCCCTCCCCCGCGTACGGCTCTCCGCAACAGCCGCCCACCCAGCAGAACTACTCCGGTCACGGATATCCGCAACATCAGCAACAACACCAGCACCAGCACCAGCACCAGCCGCCGACGTCGCCGCAACAGCCGGGGTTCGATGCCACGCCCCCGTACGGCCCCCTCTGCCCCACCGCCCCGCAGCCCGGCCCCGAACCCGCCCGCCGCGGGAAGGGCGCGACCATCGCCCTCGTCGCAGTCGCCGTGCTCGTCGCCATCGGCGCGGGCGGGTCCGTCTACACGCTCATGAACGACAGGGGCTTGACGCCCGAGCCGTCCCCTTCCTCCTCCTCGGACTCCCCCACCACCGACGATCCGTCATCCCCGGATCCCGCCCCCTCCGACAAGAAGAAGAACAGCGACGGCTCCGTCCCGGCCGACTACCTCGGCACCTGGTCCGGCTCCATCGACAACGCCGTGGGCCGCACCACCCGGGAACTCGCCGTCAAGCAGGGCACGGTCGGCGAGACCGTCCTCACCCTCACCGCGGACGGACCACTGGACGGCGGCGGCTCCTACCACTGCGTCTTCCGGGCGGACCTGACCGCCGAACCATCCCCCAACGGACCCGTCGAAGTCGGCCCCTCCACCGTCGTCGTCGGCGAACCCATGTCGTCCTGCACCGCGGGCAAACCCACCACGCTCACCCTCCTCCCGGACGGCTCCCTGCGCCGCGAGAACACGGACACCGGCGAACAGCTCACCTACACCAAGAACGACTGACGGACTGACGGACTGACCGACTGACGGACTGACCGACTGGCCGTGGGAGCGCCGCGCCCGGCGACCGGCAACTGCCGGAGACCGCACGCACCTGCCACCGCCGTCTCCGTGCACAGGGGCAGCCTCGACCGCGACGTACTCGACGCGATCCTCGGGACCCGCTTCCGCTGCCCGGCGTGATCCGAACGAGAAACCCTAGACCAGGGGCCTGGCCGACATCAGCAGATGCTGGTGGGCGGGGCGCGTGGCCTCGTCCGCCGCGTCCTCCCGGGATCCCCATCCGGTGACCATCGCACGCTGCCCGGGGCCCAGGAGCTCGAACCTGACCACGGGGGCGTCGAAGGAGGCCAGGGCGTCCATCAGGTACGAGGGGTTGAAGGCGACCGTCAGCCCGTCGGTGCCCTCCAGCTCGGCGGGCAAACGCTGGGAGGCGACATCGTCCTCGTACCCCGCCTGCAGCAGCACCGACTCGCCGGAGAACGTCAGTTGGAGCGGGCTGCCGCCCTCCGCGACCACGGCGACACGCTTGACCGCCTCGACCAGGGACAGCCGGTCGGTGACCGCGTGTACGGCGTCCGGCAGGGCGAACAGCTTGTCGTGGCGCGGCAGTCGGCCGTCCAGCAGGCGCACCGTGGTGCGCATCCCGGCCAGTTCGAAACCGATCGAGCCGGCGTCCAGCGCGAGTCGGGCCATTCCGGCCCGGCCGAAGGAGCGGGCGATCTCGGTCAGCCTGCGGGCGGAGACCACCACATCGGCCGAGACGCCGTCCCTCCCGGGCTTCCACGTGAGCGCGCGCACCGCGAACCGGTAGCGGTCCGTCGCGGCGAGGGTCATCGTGTCGCCGTCGAGCGCCAGCCTGATACCGGTCAGGGTCGGCAGCGTGTCGTCCCGGCCCGCCGCCACCGCGACATGGGCGACGGCCGCGGCGAACTCCTCCGTGTCCACGGCGCCGAGCACCTCCGGCAGTGACGGGAGCGCCGGATAGTCGTCGAACGGGAGCACCGAGAGCCCGAATCGGGCGCCGCCGCTCGTCAGCGAGAACCGTGAGCCCTCGACCGCGCACTCCACCGCACCCTCGGGCAGCACCCGGCAGACATCGAGCAGCCGCCGGCCCATGACCAGCACCTTCCCGGCCCGTACGGTCTCCGCCTCCACCTCGATGCACGCGGACGCCTCGTAGTCGAGGCCCGAGATGCGCAGCCGCCCCTCGGCCCCTTCCAGCAACAGCCCGCCCAGCACGGGAACGGGCGAGCGGGTGGGCAGCACCCGGGCCGCCCAGGCCACGGCGTCGTTCAGTGCGCTGCGCTCGATGCGGAATTCCATGCGGCGGCTTCTCCCGGTCGTCTCGGATCGTGATCGTGAACGTGTTCCTGATCGTGATCCGACGGTAGGGGCCGCCACTGACAGCGGGAGAAGAGAACCGGTTGCGGGCGGCGGCAGCGGCCACCCCCGTGAGCCGCTGCCGCCGTCCCCGTTGCCCCTCCCCAGAAGGACCCCGCAACCGGGTTCGAACTCTAGGACGTCGGGTACTCGGCAGAAAGATTCAGTTCGCACTGCGTGGGCCGCCGGAGGTATCAGTCCGCACAGCCACATCGGTACGATGCATTCCGGTTTTTTGGGCAGGGCTTGGGCGGAGCGCAGGAGCGCGGAAGCGGAGGATGCGTGCACGCGCGGGAACGGGCCGACGACGTACTGCAGTTGTATCGGCTGGCCCGGTCCGGTGGCACGCAGGAACTGCTGCGCTGGGTGTCCGGCCGGGCCGAGGGCTGGGCCGGGCTGCTCGACGGAGACGGCACCGTCCTGCACGGCGTGGCACGGACCCCGGACCGTACGGGCGCCGATGCCGCCGCGCTGGCCACCGAAAGCGCCAGGGAACTGGCATCGCTCGGCGCACGCTCCTTCTCGTTCGACCGGGGTCCGCACACCGTGCTGCTGTTCCCGCTGGACGGGCCGCCCGACGCCGCTCCCCCGGTCCTGGCCGTCGTGGCCCCGCGCCCGCTGCCGGACGGACTCGGCGCGCTGCTCGCCGATGCCGCGATGCCGCTCGCCATGTGCTGGACGGCGGAGACCGTGGAACGCAAGCGCCGCCGCGTCGACCTGGCGGAGTCGCGGAACCGGGAAGCGGTGCTGCATCTGCTCATGACCGGCCAGCTGTCCATCGCGCATCAGGTGGCGGGGGCGTTGAAACCCACGCTGCCCGACCCCGTCCGGGTGTGCGTCGTGGAGTGCCCGGCCGGCCGCCGCGACGAGGTGGCACGGATCTGCACGGAGCTCTCCGGCGGCCGGTCCTGGATCGTGCGGTGCCCGGTGTACGCACGCCATCTGATCCTCGTCGTGCCGGCCGATCCGGACGCGGCCGGACGGCCGCTCGGCCGCCGGGTCGCCGACGTGGTGGACGAGTGTGTCGTGGGGGCGAGCGAGGACGTACCGCTGTCCGACACGGCGACCGGGTACCGCCAGGCGTTCCACGCCCTGGCCGTGGCCCGCGGACTGCCCACCCGGCACGCCGGGTTCGGCTCGGCGCCGGAAGCCGCCCTGGTCGTCGGTGCGTCCGGCGCGCGATGGGCGGACGCGCTGCTGAACCCGTTGCTCACGTACCTGCCGCGGCGCAGCCATGACCCGGGCAGCCAGGAACTCGCGGCGACCCTGGCCTCCTGGCTCGCGTTCTCCTCGTACGCGACCCAGCACCTGAAGATCCACCGGAACACCCTGACCGCACGGCTCCGGCTGATCGGCGAACTGCTCGGCCTCGACCTGAACCGAGTCGCCGACCAGGCCACCCTCGACCTGGCCCTGCGCATCCGTGCCACGCCCACCGTGTCCCGGGCGGTCCGTCCGGGACAGGCGGTGCCCGAACCGCCCCGCCTGCTGGACGACATCCTGCGCGGACCGGCCGTCCAGGAGTGGGCGGCCCAGCAGTTGCACCCGCTCACCGCGCGGGACGCCGGCGGGAGCACCGCCGTCCCGCGGGCGACGCTCCGCATCTGGCTGGAATGCGAGGCCCAACTGACCCCTACCGCGGCCGCCTTGGGCATTTCGGTGCCGGGGGCCCGCAAGCGTCTCACGCGCCTCGAATCGATGCTTCAGCGCTCGCTGCTGCGGGCACCGAGCGCGCGTTACGACCTGTGGCTGGCCTTCCGCGCCCTGGATGTCGCGGGAGCCGGCGCCGCCCGGTGAACCGGAACGGGGGCGTGTCCGGCCGGGGCCGGGCACGCCCCCGTCGGGTGGGGGTCCGTCGGACAACGGGCTAGGGCCTCAGCAGCTCAGGTTGGAGCCGGGAGTGGTGCCGAGGATCTGGACGAACGCCTGGTAGCGGTCGATACGGCTCTGGACCTGGCCGGGGTTCCCGCCGTTGCACTCCAGGCTGCCGTTGATGGAGCGGATGGTCTCGCCGAAGCCCGCACCGTTCACCATGGCGTTGTGGGCGGTCATCGTGCCGGGGCCGTTCTGGGTGTTCCAGTACCAGAGGCCGGTCTTCCAGGCGACCGAGGCGTTCTGCTCGACCAGGTACGGGTTGCCCAGCAGGTCGATGCCGAGGGCATCACCGGCGGCCTTGTAGTTGAAGTTCCAGCTGAGCTGGATCGGGCCGCGGCCGTAGTACGCGGCCTGTCCGGCCGGGCAGCCGTAGGGCTGGCTGCTGTCGCAGTAGTGCGGGTAGTTGGACGTGTTCTGCTCGACCACGTACACCAGACCGCCCGTCTCGTGGCTGACGTTGGCGAGGAACGCCGCAGCCTCCTGGCGCTTGACGGTGTCGCTGCCGGTGTTCGCGAAGCCCGGGTAGGCGCTCAGGGCCGCGGTCAGCCCGTCGTACGTGTAGAACGGGTTCCGGTTCGGGAACATCTGGTTGAACTGCGCCTCGCTGACGACGAAGCCGGACGGGGTGCCCGGGTCCGTACCGCCACCGCCGCAACTGCCCTGGTCCGCCCAGACGTCGGAGCTGCCGGGGGTCTCGTTCTGGGTCCACCACTTGGCGGTCCAATTGTGCCCGTTGTAGGAGGCCGAACCACCGCCGGTGTAGACGGAGGAGGAATTCCAGGGCGCCGCGCAGTCGGCTGCCGCGGCGGTGGTGGCGGGGAGCATGACGACCATCGCGACGACCGCGCCGAGCGCGGTCAGCAGGCCCATGATGCGTCTGATCATGTGTCACTCCTTCGGTGCGGCGCACCGCGCCGGACGGTGCGCCGCCATGGGGGGGTTGACGGTCACTCAAGCGCCGCTGGTCTGGACCTGTCAAGGTCCAGACCAACATGGGAAGGTTCTCCGAATGAGTGCCCACGGGCGGGCCCGCGACACATCGGTGCCTCCCCGTCCGCTGCCAACAGGTGAAATACCGGACAGAGTTCATCCGGATCACGGACCACGCGACGGACGGACCCGGAGGAAAACCTCGGGCCCGTCCAGCATGCGGAACGCCGGACCGGCCGCATGCCCCGGCATGCGCCGGCACGCCCCGGCGCATGCCGGCGAGAGGCCCTCCGGCCGTCAGCAGGACAGCCGGGAGCCTGGTGCCGTACCGAGGGCGGCGGTGATCCGCTCGTACGTGGCGACCCGGGCCGCGACCGAGCCGGGGTTGCCGCCGTCGCACTCCAGGGCGCCGTTGAGCGAGCGGATCGTCTCGCCGAAGCCCGCAGCGCCTCGCTGACGACAAAGTCCGAGACCCCGCCCGCACAGGCGCCCCGGCCGGACACGGGCCGGCCGGACACGGGCCAGCCGGAACGCGGAGAGGGCCGGGACGCACCGTCCCGGCCCTCTCCGCGCGTTCGCCGCTCCCAGGGACTTTCGTCTGGATCGGGCCGGAACCCGTGAGCCCGGCGTGATCCGGACGACAGGCCCTAGAGGAAGGAGTTGATCTCGATGGTCTCGGTGCGGCCGGGGCCGACACCGATCGCGGAGATCGGGGCGCCGGACATCTCCTCCAGCGCCTTCACGTACGCCTGCGCGTTCTTCGGCAGATCGGCGAAGGTCTTGGCCTTCGTGATGTCCTCGGACCAGCCCGGCAGCATCTCGTAGACCGGCTTCGCGTGGTGGAAGTCGGTCTGGCTGTACGGGAGCTCCTCGACGCGCTTGCCGTCGATCTCGTACGCGACGCACACCGGGATCTGCTCCCAGCCGGTCAGCACGTCCAGCTTGGTGAGGAAGAAGTCGGTGAGACCGTTGACCCGGGTCGCGTACCGCGCGATGACCGCGTCGAACCAGCCGCAGCGACGGTCGCGGCCGGTGGTGACACCGCGCTCGCCGCCGATCCGGCGCAGCGCCTCGCCGTCCTCGTCGAGCAGCTCCGTCGGGAACGGGCCCGCGCCGACACGGGTGGTGTATGCCTTGAGGATGCCGATGACCCGGCTGATCTTCGTCGGGCCCACCCCGGCACCGGTGCAGGCACCGCCCGCGGTCGGGTTCGAGGAGGTGACGAAGGGGTACGTGCCGTGGTCGACGTCGAGCAGCGTGCCCTGACCGCCCTCGAAGAGGACGACCTTGCCCGCGTCGATGGCGTTGTTCAGGACCAGCGTCGTGTCGGCGACGTACGGCTTGATCTGCTCCGCGTACTGGAGCATCTCCTCGACGATCTTGCCGGACTCGATGGCGCGCCGGTTGAAGACCTTGGCGAGGAGCTGGTTCTTCTGCTCCAGGGCCGCCTCGACCTTCTGTTCCAGGATCGACTCGTCGTAGAGGTCCTGGACGCGGATGCCCACACGGTTGATCTTGTCGGCGTACGTCGGGCCGATGCCGCGGCCCGTCGTACCGATCTTGCGCTTCCCGAGGAACCGTTCCGTCACCTTGTCGACGGTGACGTTGTACGGGGTGATCAAATGGGCATTGCCGCTGATCAGCAGCTTGGACGTGTCCACGCCGCGGTCGTTGAGCCCACTCAGCTCGGACAGCAGGACGGCCGGGTCGACGACGACACCGTTTCCGATGACCGGGGTACACCCCGGCGAAAGGATTCCGGAGGGGAGGAGATGAAGTGCGTACTTCTGATCACCGACGACCACCGTGTGGCCGGCGTTGTTGCCACCTTGGTAGCGCACCACATAGTCCACGGATCCACCGAGGAGGTCGGTGGCCTTTCCCTTGCCCTCGTCACCCCACTGAGCACCGAGCAGCACAAGTGCGGGCACAGGCGTACACCCCTTCCGGGCGGGGCATGTCCAAGGTCAGGGGGCGTACGTAAACGTCGTACATGCCGTACGACGATGTACGACAAGGCCTGAACCGTCGAACCGGGTGCCCCGGAATAGACGAAGCCCCTGGCGCAATAGCGCAAGGGGCTCTTGCACCAAGATGCTACCCGAGGAAGGACCGAGGTGTCGGCTGCCCAGCCCCCCGGCGACGATGCGCACCAGCTGCTGGTGGTCATCGACCCGGTAGCCCGCCGGACCGACGGCGAATCCGTCCGCATCGCGAAGGACGTGCTCAGCGCCGGTTCGCACGCCAAGATCTGTCTGCCCGACGGCCCCGAGGAATTCGCGCGGGCCTTGTCCCGCCGGGGCAGTCGGCGGCCGGTGGTGGTCGGTGACGACCGGGCGCTGCGGCGGGCGGTGGCCCTGCTGCACCGGGAGCGGGAGTCCGCCGAGAGCGCGCTCGCGCTGGTCCCGGTCGGCGCCGGGGCCGCGCTGGAACTCGCCCATTCGCTCGGCGTGCCCCCGGGCGCGGTGGCGGCGGCGCGCACCGCGCTGGACGGGACCGTGCGCAAGCTCGACCTGCTGGTCGACGACAGCGACGGCGTCGTCCTGGGTGCGCTGCGCATCCCGGCCCTGAACACGCTGCCCGACGCGGCGGCGGTCCGTACGGGGGGCACCACGGTCTGGGACACCTGCCGCTCCCTGGTCCGCACCCTGGTGCACCCCACCCCGCCGTCGTCCCCCGCCCCACCGCGCACCCACCGGCTTCGGGTCGAGACGGACGGTGTCCTGCTCAACGACCTGGACCGCCCGGTCGAGTCGGTGACCGTCACCTCGCAGGGCGGCGACGGGGGCCTCGCGGAGGTGGCGGTCCGCCTTCCGTCCGGTGAACCGGTGACGGCGGAGGCGAAGGCCGTCACGGTCTCGGGCGCGGACTTCCGCTACCGGGCGGACATACACATCGGCGGCCCGGTCCGGACGAGGACATGGACGGTACGGGCCGGGGCCTGGGGGCTGATGCTGCCGGTGGCCGACGGGTAACCTCCGGCGCGGGGCCGGGTGGGGGCGGCGGATGTTCAGCTCGGGCATCCCGCCGGCGCGTCTGCCGGCCCGTGCCGGTGCCGCTCCGGAACCACGGACCCGGCGGTACGCCCTGCTGTGCGACGCGTACAACGCGAGTGCCGCACCCCTGCTCGTGCTCTTCCCGGAGGAGAGGGCGGACGAGGATCCGGCCGGAGGTACCGACGGCGACGCTGCGCCGGAGGGGCTGCTGCGGCTGCTGCCGCCGGGACCGGACAAGTGCCCCTGGGCGGGCTGCCCGCGCCGACCGGCACGGCGGAACCTCTTCAGGTGCTCGTGGCCCGGCGCCCGTCGGCCGTCGGAAGGCCGAGCGTCTTGCGGTGCTCGCGCCAGCGTTCCATCATCCCGCCCAGCTCCTCCTGCACGAACTCGAAGAACGCCGCCGTCTCGGCGAGCCGGGCGCCTGCCGGGGTGTGCTCGCCCAGGGTGCGGGCGCCTTCCTTGAGGGTGCTCTCCCAGCGGGTGAGCACCCGGTCGCGGCTGGCGAAGGTGGTGTACCAGACCTCGTCGTGCAGGCGGTAGCGGTCCCGGCGCGAGCCCGGGTCGCGTTCGCGGCCGACCATGCTGACCTGGCTGAGGTAATTGATCGCGCCGGACACGGCCGCCGGGCTGATCTGCAACGCCATGGCGAGCTCCGCGGAGGTCATGGACCCGTCGTCGTCCGCGAGGAGCGCGGCGAAGACGCGGGACGCCATCCGCTGCATTCCCGCCTCGGTCATCTCGGACGCGAACCGCTCCACGAACCGCGACACGGCTTCCGCGTCACGCTCGTCACGCGTGTTCTGTTGGATTCCGCTGGCCATTGCCCGATCGTCTCCCCTGATTCCCTGGCCCCCGCCGTGTCCCCAACTTTATACGCTTCCTTAACTTCACAATTTTGTGAAAGTAGCGTAGCTTCAGAATCATGACGAAGGCAATCACGGTGGCCGGGCTGCACAAGTCGTTCGGTCGGACGCACGCACTGGACGGTCTCGACCTCACGGTCGAGGCAGGTGAGGTCCACGGCTTCCTCGGGCCCAACGGATCCGGGAAGTCCACCACCATCCGGGTGCTGCTGGGTCTGCTGCGGGCCGACTCCGGCGCGGCCCGGCTGCTCGGCCGCGATCCGTGGGACGACGCGGTGGAGCTCCACAGACGCGTGGCGTACGTCCCGGGTGACGTCACCCTGTGGCGCAACCTCTCCGGCGGCGAGGTGATCGACCTGTACGGGCGGCTGCGCGGCGGCCTGGACCCGGCCCGGCGCGCCGACCTCGTCGAACGGTTCGAGCTCGACCCGACGAAGAAGGGGCGTACGTACTCCAAGGGCAACCGGCAGAAGGTCGCCCTCGTCGCCGCATTCGCCTCCGACGTCGATCTGCTGATCTTCGACGAGCCGACGAGCGGGCTCGATCCGCTGATGGAGGAGGTCTTCCAGAGCTGCGTCGCCGAGGAGCGTGCGCGCGGGCGGACGATTCTGTTGTCCAGCCACATCCTCAGCGAGGTCGAGTCGCTCTGCGACCGGGTCAGCATCATCCGTCAGGGGCGGACGGTGGAGGCCGGTTCGCTGGCGGACATGCGCCATCTGACGCGTACGAACATCAGCGCCGAGCTGGCCGGTGCGCCCAACGGGCTCGCGCGGCTGCCCGGCGTCCACGACCTCGACATCCAGGGCCTGCGGGTCACGCTCCAGGTCGACACGGACAAACTGGACGCCGTCCTCAAGTCGCTCTCCGCATCGGGGGTACGGACCCTGACCAGCACCCCGCCCACCCTGGAGGAGCTCTTCCTCCGTCACTACGCGGCCGACGTGACGGACAGCGGCGAGGGCGCGGGGGTGGCGGCGCGATGACTGCCGTGACCACGTCCGCACCGGCCGGTGCGGGGCGCCGGACCGGGACCGGCACCGGGGTGGGGCAGCTCGCCGGTACCCGGACCCTGCTGAGGCTCGCCCTGCGGCGCGACCGGATCATGATGCCGATCTGGGTGATCATGCTCGGCGGCTCCTTCTCCTCCGTCGGCGGGTCCATCGCCTCGCTCTACGACACCGCCGCCCAACGCGCCGGACTCGCCGCATCGATGAACGGCAACAGCTCGCTCCGCGCGCTGTACGGGCCGGTCTTCGACGACTCCGTCGGCGGGCTCGTCAGCTGGCGGATGGTCGGCTTCGGCGGAGCGCTGGCGGCCGTGATGAGCCTGATCGTCGTCATCCGGCACACCAGGGAGGAAGAGGAGACCGGCCGCCAGGAGATGCTCTCCTCCACCATGGTGGGGCGCCGCGCCCCGCTGACTGCCGCGCTCCTCGCCGCGCTGATCGCCAACGGCGCGCTGGCGCTGGTGATCGCGGCCGGCATGGCCGCCTCCGGCGCCGGTGGTGCCGGAGCGGTGGCGCTCGCCCTGGCGGTGGCCGGGATCGGGGTGCTGTTCGCCTGCACCGCCGCGATCACCGCGCAGTTCACCGAGAGCGCACGGCTCGCCAAGGGACTCGCGGCCGCGCTGATCGGTGGGGCGTTCGTGCTGAAGGCGGCGGGCGACTCGGCGACGGACGACGGCTCGTCCGTACTGACCTGGCTCTCCCCCATCGGCTGGGCGGAGAACGTGCGCGCGTACGCGGACGAACGCTGGTGGGTGCTGCTCGTCATGGCGGCCGCCGTCGCCGTCCAGGCGGCCCTCGCGTACGCCCTGGCCGGGCGGCGCGATGTCGGCATGAGCTTCCTGGCGACCCGCCCCGGGCCCGCACAGGGGCGGATCTCCACGGCGTTCGGTCTGGCACTGCGGCTCCAGCGCGGTGCGCTGATCGGCTGGACGCTGTCCTTCGCCGCGGCCGGTGTGGTCTTCGGCGGGCTGACCGGCGGGGCGGCGGACCTCGTCGGCGACAACGCGAAGACCCGGGAGATCTTCGAGCGGATGGGCGGGCAGGCCGGTCTGACCGACGCGTTCCTCGCGGTGATGGTCTCCATGCTGGGGATGGTCGCGGCGCTGTACATCGTCGCCTCGGTGCTGCGTCTGCACGGCGAGGAGACCGCCGGACGCGCCGAACCGGTGCTGGCGGGCGGAGTGAGCCGGATCGAGTGGGCGGCCGGCCATCTGGTCATCGCGTTCGGCGGCGCGGCCCTGATCATGGCGGTGGGCGGCCTCGGCCTGGCCGCCGGTTTCGGACATGAACTCCCCGCCGTACTGGGTGCGTCGCTGGTGCAGCTACCGGCGATCTGGCTGCTGGGCGGGATGGCGGTCCTGCTGTACGGGGCGCTCCCGAAGGCCGCGGTGGCGTCCTGGGGCGTGGCCGGGACCTGCCTGGCGCTGGGGTGGATCGGGCCCGCCGTCAATATGCCGCAGCCGGTGATGGACATATCCCCGTTCACGCATCTGCCGAAGCTGCCGGGGAGCACGGGGATGGAGTGGGGGCCGGTGCTGGCGCTCGTCGCGGCAGCTGTGGTGCTGGTCGGCGCCGGAATTGCGGCGCTGCGGCGACGCGATGTCCTGACGTGACGAGGCGGAGAGGGAGGCCGGGTGGTGGCGGGGCCCGTTTCCAGGGCATGCAACCTTCCCGTGGTGCGTTCGCGTCGACCAGATCATGGAGAACCGACGTGAAGCCATCCGCGAGGCCGCCGGATGTGCGGTCGCCGCCGCCGGTGGAGCCGCCGGGATGCTTGCCTGGGCGCCCTACGGCCGACGCGGCCTCTTCGGCGGCTTCGAGGGCGAGGTGGAGTGGGACGTGCTCCGGCTCGGGCTGCCGGTCATGACCCTGGGCGGCATCGCTGCCGGAGTCACCCTCTTCGCCCTCGTGCAGGGAAAGTGGCGGCGGGCGCTCGGGGCGGCGGTGCTCCTCACGGCCCTCGCGGGCTTCGGGGTCGCTTGCGACGTCCTGGGGGGGCCCGCCGACCTGCGGGCCGGGGTGCTGAGTCCCGCCCCGCCCCATCCCGCCGCGCCCTTCCCTACCCCCCTTCGCCTGCCTTCTTTCCCACCCCCTCGCCCGCTCACCCCGTCACAGCTCGACGCGCAGTTCCTTCAGGCCCCTGATCACGTAGCCCGGGTTCCACTCCGGCTCGGCCGTCAGCCGCAGGTTCGGGGCACGGCGCAGCAACTCACCGAAGGAAGCGGCCAGTTCGACCCGGGCCAGCGGGGCACCCAGGCAGAAGTGGATGCCCGCCCCAAAGGTGATGTGCGGGTTCTCCCGGCGGGCCAGGTCCAGGGCGTCCGGGGCCGGGAAGCGGACCGGGTCGCGGTTGGCGGAACCGAAGAGCAGGGCCACCTCGGAGCCGCGCGGAATGACCGTGCCGTCGATCTCGATGTCGTCGAGGACCCAGCGCTCGAACATCTGCAGCGGGGTGTCGTACCGCATCAGCTCCTCGGTCGCCGTCGGCAGCAGCCCGTGATCGGCGCGCAGGGCGGCCAGCTGGTCGGGGTGGCGCAGCAGCGTCCACCAGCCGTTCACCGTGGTGTTGACGGTCGCCTCGTGGCCCGCGTTGAGCAGCAGCACACAGGTGGAGATCATCTCCTGTTCGCTCAGCCGCTCCCCCTCGTCATGGGCGGCGATGAGTGCGGAGATCAGGTCCGTGCCGGGGTTCTTGCGCCGTTCCTTGATCAGCTCGCGCAGATACGCGGAGAAGTCGAGCGAGGCACGGACCGCGGCACGGGCGGTCTCGTCGGAAGGGTTGAGTTCGAACATTCCGCAGATCGCCGCCGACCAGGGCCGCAGCGGGGCGCGGTCGGACTCCGGTATGCCGAGCATCTCGGCGATGACGGCCACGGGCAGCGGCTCGGCGACCGAAGTGAGCAGATCACCGCCGCCCGCCTCGACGAACGAGTCGACCAGTCCGGCGGCCAGCCGTCGCACCGTCGGGACGAGCTGCTCGACGGTACGCGGGGTGAACGCCTTGGACACCAGGCGCCGGATCCGGGTGTGGTCGGGGGCCTCCAGGTCGAGGAGCCCTTGTCCGTTGAGGGTGTGGAAGGGCTCGTGCTCGGCGGGCGGCGGCGTGCGGCCGAACTCCTCGTGGGTGAAGCGGTGCAGATACGTACGGCCCAGGCGGCGGTCGCGCAGCAGGGCCGACACGTCGGAATAGTGCGGTACGAGCCACTGGTCGGTGGGCTCGAAGTAATGCACCCGGCCGGTGGCACGCAGCCCGGCGTAGGCGGGGTACGGGTCGGCGACGAACGCCGGAGACCAGGGGTCGAAGGTGTCGGAGGGCTCGGAGGAGCCGTCGGCCGCGGAATGTGAAGGCGGGTGCATGGACGGACGCTAACCGGACCGGACAATCACCGGCCATACCCGCCCGGGTACGAGCCCGCCGCCGGCCACACCCGCCCCGGTACGAGCCCGCCGCCGGCCATCCGCCGCCGGCCCCCGGCCCGGCCCTGGACGCCTCGGCTCAGGAGGGCGTGATCAGCCGGGCCTCGTACGCGAAGACGGCCGCCTGGGTACGGTCGCGCAGCCCCAGTTTCACCAGGATGCGGCTCACATGCGTCTTGATGGTGGACTCGGCGACCACCAGATGCGAGGCGATCTCCGCGTTGGACCGGCCCTGCGCGATGAGCACGAGCACCTCCGTCTCCCGCTCCGTGAGATCGCCGACCCTGGCGAGGGCGGGCGGCCGCGGGTTCTGGGAGAGCTTCGAGAACTCGTTGATCAGCCGCTTGGTGACGGCCGGGGCGAGCAGCGCCTCACCGGCGGCCACCACCCGTACACCGTCGGCGAGCTGGCGGGCGGAGGCGTCCTTGAGGAGGAAGCCGGACGCCCCGGCCCGCAGCGCCTGGTACACGTATTCGTCCAGGTCGAAGGTGGTCAGCACCAGTACCTTGGCGTCCGCGTCGGCGGCGACGATCTCGCGGGTGGCCTCGATGCCGTTGAGTTCCGGCATCCGGATGTCCATCAGCACCACATCGGGGCGCAGCGCCGCGACCTGCGCGATGGCCTGCCGGCCGTCGACGGCCTCGCCGACGACCTCGATCCCCGGCATGGCGTTGAGCAGCACCGAGAACCCCTCGCGGACCATCATCTGGTCGTCGACGATCAGCACCCGGATGGGCTGGGCGGCGGAGGGGGAAGCGGAGACGAAGGGCGACGTGGTCATACCTTCTCCACCTGTGCCTTCCGCGGCTCGTCCGTATCGGCTGCGGGCTGGACGGGGATGAACGCGGTGATCTCGTAACCGCCCTCCTCCGTCGGTTCGGCCGTCATGTCGCCGTTCAGCATCGCGAGGCGCTCCCGCATCCCCGTGATCCCGTGACCGGCCCCCGGCGAAGCCTTCACCGGACCGGTCGGCGGCCCGTTGACGACCCGCAGCCCGAGTCCGCCCAGCACGTAGCCGATCTCGACCTTGGCAGTGGCGCCCGGTGCGTGCCGCAGCGTGTTGCTGAGGGCTTCCTGAATGATCCGGTACGCCGACAGCTCGACGCCCTGCGGCAGTTCACGTACCGCGCCGGTGGTCGTCTTCTCCGTCTCCAGGCCCGCCTCGCGCACATTGGCGAGGAGACCGTCGAGCTGGGCGAGGGTGGGCTGCGGGGCGTCCGGCGCCTGGTAGTCCTCGGCCCGGACGACGCCGAGGACCCGGCGCAGTTCGGTGAGGGCGGAGACCGCGTTCTCCCGGATCGTGACGAAGGCCTGTTCCAGCTCCGGCGGCGGATTCTCCACCCGGTACGGGGCGGCCTCGGCCTGGATCGCGACGACCGACATGTGGTGGGCGACCACGTCGTGCAGCTCCCGGGCGATGGTGGTGCGCTCCTCCAGGAGCGTGCGCCGGTCGCGTTCGACAGCGGTCACGGTGCGCTGCACGGTCACCTCGCGCTCCGCATCACGACGGATCTGCACCACGGCCACCACCAGCAGCGCGAACGCGGAGACCACGGCGACGGCGGTGGCGGTCGACGTGGGGTGCCAGCTGCCGAAGTTCTCCAGCACGGCGCCGAGCAGCACCGTGAGACCCCACATCCAGCCGGCGGTACGGGGCCGGGTCCGGGCGGCGACCACGGTGAGCACCACCAGGTGCGAGACGAAGGTGCTCGGCGTCCAGGGCCAGTAGCCACCGCTGGCGACCGCCGCGAACGGGGTGAGCGCCATCGACATCCAGAACGCGCCGACCGGCCTGACCAGCGTCATCAGTACGGTGATCGCCGGAACCAGCGCGAGCGCGATGGTGTCGAACATGAAACGCAGCGCGAAGGCGTCCGACTCGGCGAGGCCCAGGACGGCCACGAACAGCGCGATTGCCCCGATCAGCGCGTGGGGTGTCCAGGCGGCACGCTCACGCATCCGCTGCGGCAGCTGCCGGACCAGCGGCCCGTCGGTCCGCATCCGCGCCAGCGGACGGTAGGCGAAGGGGGCACGGAAGAGGTCCTGCCGCAGGCCGCCCAACGCCCCGGCGGCCATTCGGTACTCGGGGCTTCTGCTCTTGGTCTCGGTCACGCTTCCAAGGTAGGGGCCGAACCGGCGCGGGTCGTCAGCAGTGCTGTGGATCCCGCGCCGTCCATCGCAAGTACTACGGGCCCGCACCGCCGTCGGACACCGCGCTCACCAGGCCAGCTGGGCGAGCTCCTCCCCGCGCTCACCAGGCCAGCTGGGCGAGCTCCTCCGCGACCACCGCACACGCGTCGCTCGCCGGATCGATCAGCGGGTAGTGGCCGACGCCGGGCAGCAGGGTCAGGCCCACCGTCTCCCCCGCTTTCGCCGCCGCGTCGACAAAAGCCTCCGAGACGGCCTGCGGCACATCGAGATCGGTGGTGCCCTGCACCACGGTCGTCGCGATGCCGGTGGGCAGCAGCACGGCCGGGTCGGTGTGCGCGGCCCGTTCCCCGAAGTCCTCCTCACGGCCGAGGAGCTGGCCGACCGCCCCCGAGCACACGTCCAGCTCGACGGCCGTGGCGAAATCGGCGATCGGCGCGAGAGCGACGACACCCCGCAGCGGCGGCGGTGCGGGCAGCCGCCACGGCGAGCCCTCGGGCAGCACATGCCGGGCGGCGGCCCACAGGGCGAGCTGCCCACCGGCGGAGTGCCCGGTGAGGACGATCCGCCGCAGATCGGCCACCGGGAGTTCCCGGACCAGCAGATCCGGCAGCGCGTCCATCGCCGCGGCGACATCGTCGAAGGTCTCCGGCCAGCGGCCCGCGACCGGACCGGCCCCCGACTGCGGCGGGATCCCGCCGCCCCGCCGGTACTCGACACTGGCCACGGCGAAACCGCGCCGGGCCAGGAAATCCGCGAACGGCGACACGTGCTGCCGGTCGTACGGCGCCCGCCACGACCCGCCGTGCAGGACGACCACGACCGGCGCACCGGTCCGGCCGTCGCGCGGGGCGTAGAAGTCGATCAGCTGGTCGGGGTGGCTGCCGTAGGCGGCGGAAGCATCGGGGGCGACCGGTGGATGCGAGAGGGCCGACGCGGTCTCGGCTGCGTCACGATCACGCGCGGCAGAATCCGACATGCTGCTCCAACCGTCCTGTATCCGAGCTGTATCGGTCCGTACCCGAACCCAACTGGGCTGACCTGCGGGGACGGTACCAGTACGAGAGGTTCCCGTCCCCGCGGAATGATCACGCGGGGGCGGACTCCACCAGGAGTCCGCCCCCGCCCCGGATCCCGGGACCGGTCTCCCGTCCCCGGTCAGCGCACCCGGCTGTCCGGCACCTCGCCCAGCACCTCGCCCAGCACCCGCGCCGCCCGCTCCGCATCCGCGAACCCCACGTACAACGGGGTGAACCCGAACCGCAGCACGTCCGGCCGCCGCAGGTCCCCGACGACGCCCCGGGCGATGAGCGCGCTCATCACCTGCTCCGCCTCCTCGCAGCGCAGCGCGACCTGGCTGCCGCGCTCGGCACGCGCGGGGGTGATGGAGGGAACCCGGCCCTCGGGCGCGTACCAGGAGACGCACATCAGGAAAAAGTCCGTCAGCGCCAGGGACTTGGCCCGTATCTCGTCGATGGACACCCCGTCCCACACGTCCAGCGATGCTTCGAGCGCCAGCATGGAGACGATGTCGGGGGTGCCGACCCGACCTCGTACCGCGCCGTCGGCCGGGGTGTACTCGGGGGTCATGCCGAACGGGTCGGCGTGCGACGTCCACCCCGGCAGGGGCGAGTCGAAGGCCGCCTGGTGGCGCTCGGCGACGTAGATGTAGGCGGGCGAACCCGGGCCGCCGTTCAGGTACTTGTACGTGCAGCCGACCGCCAGGTCCACGCCGTGCTCGTCGAGGCCGACGGGCAGGGCGCCCGCGCTGTGGCACAGGTCCCAGACGGCGATGGCGCCCGCCGCGTGCACGGCGGCGGTGAGTCCGGGCAGGTCGTGGAGCCTGCCGGTGCGGTAGTCGACATGGTTGAGCAGCACGGCCGCGGTACGGGGCCCCAGCGCGCCCGGCACCTCGGCGGGGACGACCGGGACGAGCCGGTGGCCGGTCATCCGGGCCGCGGACTCGGCGATGTACCCGTCGGTGGGGAAGGTCGTCGCGTCGACGAGGATCTCGTCACGCCCCTCCGGCGCCAGCCGGGCCGCCGCGACGACGGCCTTGAAGACGTTCACACTGGTCGAGTCGCCGACGACGATCTGTCCGGCGGCGGCCCCGACGAGCGGCGCGATCCGGTCGCCGATCCGCTCCGGCGCGGCCCACCAGCCGCTCTCGTCCCAGGACCGGATCCGCAGCTCACCCCACTCGCGGGTGAGGACCTCCTGCACCCGGGCGGGCACGTGCGCGGGCAGTGCGCCGAGCGAATTGCCGTCGAGATAGACGGTGTCGTCGAGGGCGAACAGCTTCCGCCGGTCCGCGAGCGGGTCGTCGGCGTCGAGTGCCGCGGCCCGCGCGGCGAAGGACTCAGACATGGCTGCGCGCCGTCCACAGCTCGGGGAAGACGTTCTTCGTGGCCCGTTTCTCCAGCCAGGCGACCCCGGCGGAACCGCCGGTCCCGGTCTTCGAGCCCATCGCACGCCGGGTGGCGACGAGATGGTCGTTGCGCCAGCGCCACACCAGTTCGCCGACGTCGGTCAGCGCCTCGCCGAGCCGGATCAGCTCGTCGTGCTGGTCGGGGTTGGCGTAGATCTCCGCCCAGACGGCCTCGACCTCGGGGGACGGTTCGTACTTCTGGGTGAGATCGCGGCCGAGCACGTCCTGGGGTACGGCGTGGCCGCGCCGGGCGAGCAGCGCGAGCGTCTCGTCGTACAGGCCCGGTTCGGCGAGCGCCTTCTCCAGCTCGGCGTGGACGCGGGGCGCGCCGCGGTGCGGCACGAGCATGGACACGGACTTGTCGCCGAGCAGGAACTCCATCCGCCGGTACATCGCCGACTGGAAGCCGGAGCCCTCGCCGAGGGCGGCGCGGTAGGAGTTGAACTGGGCGGGGGTGAGCTGGGCGAGCGGCGTCCACGAGGCGTTGAGCGCCTCCAGTTCCCGCACCGACCGCTTGAGCGCGTCGCGGGCGACGGACAGCCGGTCCTCGCGCAGGGCGTGCGCGGCGGTCTCCCACTCGTGGACGATGACGGTGAACCACAGCTCCATGACCTGGGTGGTGACCAGGAAGACCATTTCGCCCGGATCGTCGGAGCGAGGGTGCTGGAGATGGGTCAGAACATCCGCCTGGACGTAGTCCTCGTACGGAGTCGTTCCCGCGAAGTCGAGGTGCGGGGTCTGCGCACCGGTGGCTTCGGGGTCGGGGTGGATCGTCGACATTGCTGTCTCCTCGACACGAGCTTCCGGGTAGCGGTCCGCCCCTTCCGTGAGGTGGTGGAGCTCCGGTCCCCTGTCGGCATCCTAGACGGAGCTCATGGGGGAGCGCAGACCCCGCGGACGTACGACTGTCCACGGGGTCCGGAATCTGTGCGTCGAGCCCGGTACGTCCAGGGCCTCTCGTCCGGATCACGCCGGATCCGGACGAGAGGTCCCCCGACAGGCTCTCAGCCGAGGGTCTCCGCGGCGGTGGGCGAGGAGTCGCGGAGGAACGTCGAGCAGCGCCCGTACTCCTCCTGCTCACCGATCGCCTGGGCGGCCCGCGCCAGGGCGTGCAGGGCACGGAGGAAACCGCGGTTCGGCTCGTGCTCGAACGGTACGGGGCCGTGGCCCTTCCAGCCGGCCCTGCGCAGCGCGTCGAGGCCGCGGTGGTAGCCGGTTCGGGCGTAGGCGTACGACTCGATGACGCGGCCGCCCTCGAACGCCTCGTCGGCGAGCTGTGCCCAGGCCAGGGAGGAGGTCGGGTACTTCGCGGCGACGTCGGCGGGGGCCGTGCCGTTCGCGAGCAGCTCGCGCGGCTCCGGGTCGTCGGGCAGGCGGGTCGGGGGAGGTCCCCCGAGCAGGTTCTCGTGGATCGACATGGGTTCAAGTGTGCCTGGCACATGCGCGCCGGGGTACCCGGACGCCATCCGGAGGGCTGGTTCACGCCTGGTAGTGCGGTAGCGCGCCCCGTGGAGCCGTGGAGCCCATGGGCTCCTAGCGTGCACCGGGGTACGTCACCGACGTTCGGTCCGCCCCTCGGGGATGTGCGTCGCCCTGGTCGGTCCGTACCCCGGGACACGCCACCGACGGCCGGCCCACACCTCGGGACACGCCACCGACGGCCGGTCCACACCCCGGGCACACGGCAGCGGCAGTCAGCCCGCGTCCGGGTTCCGCGTCTCCTCGTTCCGCGTCTCCTCGTTCCGCGTCTCCTCCTGCACGGGTTCCAGCGGCGGGGCGGCGACGCCGCAGTGCACCGTGCACTCGGGCCGCGGCTTCTTCTCGTCCGCCGTGACGGGAGGCTTCCGTACGGTCGCCCAGGCGATCAGCGAGCCCAGCACGAGGAGCCCGGCACACATCGGCATGGCCCGCCGGAACGTCGCGGCGAACTCGTCGGCGTTCCGGTAGGCCTCCGGGCCCATGCCCGCGAGCAGCGGCAGCGCGGCCACCGCGATCAGCCCGGCGGCGCGGGCGGCCGCGTTGTTGATCCCGCTGGCGAGGCCGGCCCGTGCGGTGTCGACGGAGGCCAGGACGGTCGCGGTGAGCGGGGCGACCACGGTGACGAGTCCGACGCCGAGCACCCCGACGGCGGGGAGCACATCGGTGAGGTAGCCGGAGACGGAGCTCGATCCCGGTCCGACCCGCAGCATCAGCAGCATTCCGGCCGCGGCGACCAGGGGACCCACGGTGAGCGGGATACGGGGCCCGATGCGCTGCCCCAGCTCGCCCGAGGAGGCCGAGAACAGCAGCATCAGCACGGTCATGGGCAGCAGGGCCGTGCCCGCGCCGAGGGCCGAGAACCCGGCCACGACCTGGAGCTGGATCGCGGCGAGGAAGAAGTAGCCGCCGAGTGCCGCGTACACGCAGAGGGTGATGATGTTGACGACGGTGAACTGCCGGGAGGCGAACACCGACGACGGCAGCATCGGGTCCGGCCGCCGCCGCTCCACCCGCACGAACACCGCCGCGAGCACGACCCCGCCGACGCCCGCCCCGATCACCGCACCGGACGCCCCCTGTCCCGGCGCCTCGATCAGCGCGTAGGTCACCAGGGCGAGGGCGAGCGCGCCGAGCACGGCACCCAGCACGTCGAAGCGCCCGTGCGCGTGCGGGTCACGCGATTCCGGTACGTGGCGCAGCGCCACCGGCAGACAGACCGCGGCGAGCGGCACATTGAGCAGGAACACCCACCGCCAGCCGGGCCCGTCGACGAGCCACCCGCCGACGAACGGGCCGACGGCGGCGCCGACCCCGCCGAGCCCCGACCAGAGCCCGACGGCGCGGGCCCGGTCGTCCGGATGGAAACTGGCCTGGATCAGCGCCAGCGAACCGGGGGTGAGGAGCGCCCCGCCGATTCCCTGGAGAGCACGGGCGGCGATCAGGACGGCGGCGTTCGGCGCGATGCCGCACAGCACGGACGCGGTGGCGAACCAGGCGACTCCGACGACGAAGACCCGCCGCCGCCCGTACCGGTCGCCGAGGGTGCCCCCGAGGAGGATCAGCCCGGCGAGGGTCAGCATGTAGGCGTTGACGGTCCACTGGAGGGCGGCCAGGTCGGTGCCCAGGTCCTTGCCGATACGCGGCAGGGCGACGTTGATGACGGTGGAGTCGAGCATGGCCATGCTGGAGCCGAGGACGGTGGTGAGGACGACCCAGCGCCCGGCCGGGGAGGCGACCCGGATGGCTCCCGTCTCTGCGTCAGGCATAGAAGCAGCATCCCCGTTCTCCGCCGCCCGGGCCATCGGGGCGGCGGGTCCTTCCTGAGGCGTGCGGTCAGCCGGTCAGCGCGAGGGACGGGCGGCTGTCCCCCGCGCCGTTCCAGTCCACGGGGAACCCGGCCTCGCGGAACGCCCGGACGACGAGTCCACCGGCGTGTTCCATCGCCCGGGTGCTGCCGTCCGGAACCCCATCGACCCGCTTCTCGGCGTCCCGCCATTCCGCCCGCGACAGCTTCCGCCCGGGTCTCGTCGTGCCCCCGGGCCTCGTGGTGACCCCGGGTGTCGCCGTGCCCCCGGGCGTCGTCGTGGTGCCCCCGGCCGGTCCCGGCGGCTCGCTCCTGGCGGCGGCCGCCAGGAGCGCGGCGACCTCTGTGGGCAGAGCCCGGACGGACCCGGTCCGAAGGCGGAGTCCGACCCTAAGCCCCGGCCTCCGCAACGGCCCGGACGCCCCGGATCAGCGCCTCCACGCCCGCCTCCGCCTTGGACCTCGGGCAGCCGACGTTCAGCCGCACGAAGCCCTCGGCCCCGTACACCGTCCCCGGCATCACCACGACCTTCTCTCGCTCGATCAGCACCCGCTGCAAGGCCTCGTCGTCGGCCACACCCGCCGGGCGCAGATCGATCCAGGCCAGGTAACCGGCCTGCGGCGGCTTCCAGCCCAGTTCCGGGAACGCCCCGTTCAGCCGTTCCGCGACCAGCGCCAGATTCCCGGCGATATACGCGCGGACCTCGTCCAGCCACGCCCCGGCGTGCCGGTACGCGGCGATGTGCGCGGTGAGCGACAGCACCGCCGGGGAGGCGAGCCCCTCGGCCGTCTCCATCCGGCGCAGGAACTCCGCCCGGTCGGCCGGGTCGGCGATCAGACCGTACGAGCCGGTCAGCGCCGGGAAATTGAACGCCTTCGAAGCGGAGGAGATCAGCGCCCAGCGCCCCGCACCGCCGACCCGCGTCCACGGCACGTGCGCGCGCCCCTCGTGCACGAAGTCCGCGTGGATCTCGTCGCTGATCACCGCGACCCCGTACCGCGCCGCGAGCGCGGCCATCTCGCCCAGTTCGGCCTCCGTCCACACCCGGCCCGTCGGGTTGTGCGGCGAGCAGACGAGAAGGACCTTGCTGTCGGGGCGGGCGAGCTCGCGTTCCAGCGCGGCCGTGTCTCCCACCGGCACGCCCCTCAGCTCGCGCCTGAGCCCGGTGATCGCCTTGCGGAAACCGTCGTACGTCGGGGCGTGGACGACGACGCCCTCGCCCTCGGCCGTCCACATCTGGAGCAGCTGGGAGAGCTGGCTGAGCACGGACGGACCGTACACCAGCTGCCCGGTGTCTATGCGGGTCCCGTACCGGGTCGCGTACCAATGGGCTATCGCCGAACGGAAGTCGTCCTGCTGCCAGGTCGTGTAGCCGAACACCCCGTGGTCGAGCCGGGCCCGCAGCGCGCTCAGCACCTCCGGTGCGGTCTCGAAGTCCATGTCGGAGATGGTGAACGGCAGCAGTCCGTCCACCCCGAAGCGGTCCGCGACCCCGTCCCACTGGACGCACCAGGTGCCCCGGCGGTCGACGACGGTGTCGAAGTCATAGTGCGCACTGGAACTCACAGCGATCCCTCATACCTCTCTCGGATACGCCGTGGGCCCGGCACCCCCAGGGGTACCGGGCCCACGGCCACACTTCGGGCCGGCCGCTACTTCAGCTTGGTGCCGGTGGAGCGCAGGTTGGCGCAGGCCTCCGTGACGCGCTTGGCCATGCCCGCCTCGGCGGACTTGCCCCAGCTGCGCGGGTCGTAGACCTTCTTGTTGCCGACCTCGCCGTCGACCTTCAGCACACCGTCGTAGTTGCGGAACACGTGGTCCACGATCGGGCGGGTGAAGGCGTACTGGGTGTCGGTGTCGAGGTTCATCTTCACGACGCCGTTCTCCAGCGCGGTGGCGATCTCCTGCTCGGTGGAGCCGGAGCCGCCGTGGAAGACGAAGTCGAACGGCTGGCTGCCGGCCGCCTTGCCGTACGTGGTGGCGACGCCCTCCTGGAGGTCCTTCAGCAGCTCGGGACGGAGCACGACGTTGCCCGGCTTGTAGACGCCGTGGACGTTGCCGAAGGAGGCGGCCAGCAGGTAGCGGCCCTTCTCGCCCAGCCCGAGCGCCTCGGCGGTACGCAGCGCGTCGTCGACGGTCGTGTACAGCTCGTCGTTGATCTCGTGCGTGACGCCGTCCTCCTCGCCACCGGTCGGGGTGATCTCGACCTCAAGAATGATCTTGGCGGCGGCGGCCTTGGCGAGCAGCTCCTGGCCGATGGCGAGGTTATCGGCAAGGGTCTCGGCCGAACCGTCCCACATGTGCGACTGGAACAGCGGGTTCTGCCCCTGGGCGACGCGCTCGGCGGAGATGTCGAGCAGCGGACGTACGTAACCGTCCAGCTTGTCCTTCGGGCAGTGGTCGGTGTGCAGCGCGACCGAGATGTCGTACTTGGCGGCGACGATGTGCGCGAACTCGGCGAGGGCGACGGCGCCCGTGACCATGTCCTTGTTGTGCTGGCCGCCCAGGAACTCCGCCCCACCGGTGGAGATCTGGACGATGCCGTCGCTCTCCGCCTCCGCGAAGCCGCGCAGTGCAGCGTGCAGGGTCTGGGTCGACGTCACATTGATGGCCGGGTAGGCGAACTTGCCTGCCTTCGCCCGGTCGAGCATCTCGGCGTAGACCTCGGGGGTTGCGATGGGCATCTGACCGCTCCTTGGGATATGCGGGTGTGCGTTGCTGGTTCCCTGACCTGGGGGCGACGTCATCGTCGCCCCCATCCTCCCAGACTCTCGCTCCGGCTCCACCCGGCCTGCTGCCCCAACAGTCCGGCGAGTGGTTCGCGGGCATACGTCAAGAGCCGGCCGTTTCACGTGAAACAACCAGCCCTTGACGAAAACCGCAGGTCAGCCCCTACGTCACCCCAGATGTCAGGCCAGCCCGAGGTCGGCCACCGAGTAAACGTGGACATACGGGAGACCGGCCTCCGCGATGGCCGGAGCCGCGCCCCGCTCCACGATCACGGCAACGGCGACGACCTCGCCGCCGGCCTCGCGCACCGCCTCAACAGCCGTCAGCGGCGAACCGCCGGTCGTCGAGGTGTCCTCCACCACCAGACAGCGGCGGCCCTTCACATCCGTGCCCTCGATGCGGCGCTGCATCCCGTGCGCCTTCTGCGCCTTACGGACGACGAACGCGTCCAGCTCCTGCCCGCGCGCGGCGGAGGCGTGCAGCATCGACGTGGCGACCGGGTCGGCGCCCAGCGTCAGTCCGCCCACGCAGTCGTAGTCCAGCTCGGCGGTGGCGTCGAGCATGACCTGACCGACCATCGGAGCGGCCTTGCCGTCCAGCGTGATGCGGCGCAGGTCGATGTACCAGTCGGCCTCAAGACCCGAGGAGAGGGTCACCTTGCCGTGTACCACGGCCTTGTCCTTGATCTGCTGGAGCAGCTCAGCACGTACGTCAGTCATGGCTACGAGCTTAAGGCGCCCGCCTCACGGCCCGTGCCGACCGGCAGCCCGGCCCCCGCCGGAGCACCCGCCCGAAACCCTCGCCCCGAGCCCGCGCCGCGAACCCTCGCCCGGAGCACCCTTGGGGCCCGCGCCCGGAACACCCTCGGAGTCGGCGGCCCGGGTCAGAGCTCCTGGAGGCGGGGAGGGCGGGTCCCATGGCGCACCCGGAGCCCCGCCCGGGTCAGAGCCTGCGCCAGCTCCAGGTCGTCGCGATCTCCAGCGGTTCGATCGGGGTGACGTACCGGGGGTCGGTGTTCAGCCCGTTCGGCGGACCGGACTGCGGCTCCACGCAGACCGCCTCGGCCTGCTCGTCGTAGATCACGACCCACTCGGCCCGGCTCTTCACGGTCAGCTCCAGCTGCTCCGGCCAGGTGAGCGTCGCATCGACGCCGTCCGGCATCCCGAAGCAGTCGTCCCACGGGCCGGGCAGGGGCGGGATACGGCGGCCGGTCGGCAGATGGTTCTCGCCCCGCTCCTCCTGCCAGGCCGGGTCGAACGCCAGCTGTACGTCCTGGCCGCCGCCGCCGAGGTTACGCAGGAACCAGGGGTGCCAGCCGGCCTGCGCCGGGAACGAATCCCCGTATGTCTCGATGCCGAAGGCGAGCGTGAGCGAGTCCTCGGCCAGCTCGAACGTCTGAGTCACCCGGCCCGGATACGGCCAGGGGTCGGCCAGGTCGTAATAGAAGGAGGCCTCCCGCTCGCCCATCCGGGCGGTGTGCCAGGCCGTGTCCCTGCCGGTGCCGTGGATGGCGTGCGGCGGGGAGTTCAGCGGCAACCGGTGCGGGACGCCGCCGTTGTGGAAGATGCCGTTCTCGGTGCGCCCGCACCACGGCACCATCGGGAAGCAGCCGTACCGCTCCCCCTGCCGCAGCAGCTCGGTACCACCGATCCGCAGGCTGCTGATGCGGCAGCCTGCGGCGGGGCTCACGGTCAACTCTGCGTCGCCGACGGAAAGCCGGACGTTCTTCTCGCTGCTACTCACCGGACCGACATTACTGGCGCGACTACCTCCGCCGCCTCAGCACCCGGGTCACCACGACGGCCGAGGCGAGCGCGAGCGCCGCTGCGGGAGCGACCCAGCGGAGCGTGGCGCCCGCGGTGGTCGAATCGGGTGACGGCACGGGCGCGTACCGGCCGCGCGGCGGCGCGTGGTCGACCTCCTCGGCGCTACGGCCGATCATGGTCCGCCTGGCGTGCGCGGCCTCGGCCGGGGGGCCGTCGGGGACGGTGAACTCCACCTCCGCCGCGGGGTCGAGCGACGGCGGGGGCACGGGGGCGTCGAAGACGGAGCCCGTGCCCGGGGGCTTCCCGGCGGCGGGGGTCCCGTCCGTGGCGGCGTCGTCCGTGGGCGCGTCGGCACCGTCGTCGGCACCGTCGTCGGCGCTGTCGTCGGCGCTGTCCGGCCCGGAGTCACCGGCGGCTTCCGGAGCCGTGCCGCGGGCCGGGGCCGCACCGGTCGTGTCGGCCTCCTCGGCCGCCTCCTCGATGGCCTGTTCCACCGCTTCCCCGACGGACCGCTCGGCCTCGTCGACAACCTCGCCGCCCGCCTCGCCGCCCGCCTCGCCGCCCGCGCCGCCACCCGCCAGCGTCTCCGTCACCAGCTGCTGCGCGAAGCGGTCCAGCAGGCGGCGGGCCGCCGCGAGCGCCGCCGCCGGTTCCAGGTCCAGAAGGCGGCCATCGCCGCTCGCCGTGCCCGTGAACCCGATCGACGTGCCGTCGTCCTTGCGCGTCAGGCTGATCGTCAGGGCCAGCTTCGCCGCGCCGGTCCCCCGGGCCTCGACGCCCTCGCCCGTCACCAGGATCCCGCCCCCGTCCGAACCGTCCTGCGGGGCGGCGGTGAACCGCAGCGCACCGCGGTACGTGATCGTGTGGCCGTCGATCCGGACCTTGAGCCGGCCGGACAGCGGGCCCGCGGACGCGTCGGCGTCCTGCTGAAGTCCCGGCACGCAGCGCGCGACGCGGGCGGGATCGCCCAGCGTCCGCCGAAGGGACGGGGGCGAAACCGGAACGAACACCTCATGCTCCATGGAAACCGAGCCTACTCAGCCCCGGCCATCACGTCAGCGATTCGGCGCCGCGAGACCGCCGGGCGGACGGCGTCCGGCTCACCGGTCCTCCCAGTACCGCGGATGCACCAGCGTCGACGACGGCAGCCCGCGCAGCCGGACGCTCTCCGCGTCCCGCCCCGCGCGCGCCAGCGACGGCTGTGTCAGCGACCGCAGCTCCGGCGCCCCCGGGGCGAGGCGCAGCTCCGGCGCCCCGCCCCGGCCGGCCAGGACGAAGCCCCAGCCGTCCGCGGCCTGCGCCCGGTGGGTGGCCCGGTCGGGACCGGCCGCGAAATCGGAGGGCCGGCCGCTGATCCGGTACGGGCGGGTGTGCAGGCCCGCCGCCCTCATCGACGCCTCCACCGTCCAGTACGTGCGCGGCCGGATCACCGGCGGGCCCCCGTGCACCACCAGCCGGCCGCCCGGCGCGAGGGCCTCGGCGATCAGCCCGTAGAACTCCGTCGAGTACAGCTTCGTGCTGGCGGAGATCCCGGGGTCGGGCAGATCGGAGATCACCACGTCGTAGCCGCCGTGCGCCGCCCGCAGCCAGTTGAAGGCGTCCGCGTCGACGGCCGTCAGCCGCGGGTCGCGGAACGCGTGGGCGTTCAGCGCCGAGAGCGCGGGGTCGGAACGGGCCAACCGGGTGACGCCGGGGTCGAGCTCGACGAGGGTGACAGCACGTACGTCCGGGTAGCGCAGCACCTCCCGGGCGGCGAGTCCGTCGCCGCCGCCCAGGATCAGGACCTGGGCGCGCGGCCCGTTCATCGCCGGGTGCACCAGCGCCTCGTGGTAGCGGTACTCGTCGCGCGCGCTGACCCGCAGCCGCCCGTCCAGGTACAGGTCCAGGGAGCTGCGGCCCGTCCCTGTCAGCACGATCTCCTGGACCCCGGTCTGCAGCGCGACCCGCACCCCGTCCCCGTACACGGCGCGGCGCGCCGCCCGCTCGAAGTCGTCGACGAGCGCCGTGGAGACGGCCAGCACGGCGATCACCGCGGCGTTGACGAGGATCAGCAGCCACCGGGAGCGCGGGGTGAGGTCCCGCCGGAACACCCACAGCACCAGCGCCCCGCCCGCCGCCGCGTTGACCGCGCCGGTGAACAGCGCCCCGGTGAGCTGTCCGAGCACCGGCAGCAGCAGAAAGGGGAACGCCAGCCCGCCGACCAGCGCGCCCACGTAGTCGGCGGCGAACAGATCCGCGACGGCCCCGCCCGGGTCCTGCCGGTCGACGCGCTGGATCAGCGTCATCAGCAGCGGGATCTCCGCACCGATCAGGACCCCGATCGTGAGCGAGAACCCGACCAGGGCGAACCGCGACTCCCCGATCCAGGCGAACGACGCGTACAGCACGACCGCCGAGGAACCGCCGACGAGTGCGAGCGCCGCCTCGATCAGCCCGAAACCGACCGCGGCACGGCTGCGCAAACGTTTCGCGAGGAGCGAGCCGACGCCCATCGCGAACACCATCACGGAGAGCACGACGGACGCCTGGGTGACCGAATCACCGATCAAGTAGGACGCGAGCGCCACCAGTTCGAGCTCGTACACCAGACCGCAGGCGGCACAGACGAAGACAGCGGTCAGCACGAGACAGCGACCGGTCCTCGGCCGTACGGGAAGACGCGCCGCGCCCCCTCGCAACAACACCTGCTGGTCGATCATGAGGCGAACGCTACGTTACGACGAGGTGGCTGCCTGTCACCCACAAGGATGTAAGTGGCACGCTCGTAAGGGAGGTTGGCCCGTGTCAGAGTGCTGCCGCCGGCATCCGCACGCCGACCCGGGTCCGCGTCACGACCAGTTGACCCTCCTGCGGGTACGCGTGCCAGGTACGCCACCGCACCTCGCCGTCGGCCCGCTGGGCGAGCATGGCGGTGAAGGCGTGCGGGCTGCCGGGGAACGTCCCGGCGAGCCCATGGGGATGGTCGGCCACGAGCGCGAGGAGCTCCTGCGCGCGCCCCGCGAACGAACCCGCCGAGAGCGTCTCGACGCGTGCCGCGAATTCGTACTCCCATTCCCCGAGCCGCTTGGCGACTCCGAGCGGCAGCGGCGTGCTGCTGCCGGGGATGCACGCGACGGTTTCGGAACAGGTGCCCCGGTCCTCCTCCAGGAGCACCTGGTGGGAGGCACCGAGCAGGCGCATCTGGAGTCGGGCACCCGCGAGATCGAGGTCGAGCACGGCCAGGGCGGGGAGCGGTTCGCGCCCCAGCGCCCAGGCCAGATCGGCAGCGCGGGTGTCGGAATAGGCCGTCTGGAGGGTCGTGAGCATGAGTCGGCTCCGCAAGCAAGCGTGGACACATGGACAGGGGACGCCTCCGACGTGATGCACGTGGGAGGTGGGAAGCGCCCGATCAGGTCCAACTCGGGTCCGAGGGCTGGATGTTCTCTCACCCGAGGGAATCACGAAGCATGCCGCGCCCACAGCGTTTTGGCCCAACTTGAAGTGGTTTCCATCCCGTAGGGGGCCTGTCGGTTCACCTGTTCACCGGAATCGCGCGGAAAGGCCCAACAAAAAGGTACCCGGCGGGAGTTCACCCGCCGGGTACCTGTCGGACACCGGACCGCACGGGCCCGGCACCGGGCGTGTGGCCCCGCCCGGTCACGGATCAGCTGCCCCGTGTCAGCCGCCTCCGCCGCATCCGCCCCCGCCACCGCAGGAGGAACCACCGCCGCACGAGTGCCCCCCGGAGTGACCGCCGCACGAGTGACCGCCCGAGTGACCGCCGGAGCTACCGCCCGAGTGACCGCCGGAGCTACCGCCCGAGTGACCGCCGGAGCTACCGCCCGAGTGACCGCCGGAGCTACCGCAGGACGATCCACCACCGCCGCCGTTACCACCGCCGCCGTTACCACCGTCGGCCCACCAGCTGCCACCCGCGGCGCTGCTGCCGCCGGCACCACGGCGCCCACTGCGTGCGCGCGCCTTCTTCTTGTTCCCGGCCCTCGTTACCAGCGAGACGATCAGTCCGATCACGGCCACCGCGATCACCACTCCGACAAAAGTCCTCACGACCTCATGTCCTTCCGTTCCCCCGAAGCGAGGTCCCCCCGCTTCCGCGCGCTTCCCGCGTGAATGGGGGATGCCCCCATCCCCGTACGGCCAAAGCAGACTTGAGCAACTCCAGAGCTTCCGCGCAGGATGGTGGTCATGACACAGGGACGACCGCCGCTCAACCGCCGCCTCGCCGAGTTCGGCACGACGATCTTCGCGGAGATGTCGGCGCTTGCCGTACGGACCGGCTCCATCAACCTCGGCCAGGGCTTCCCCGACACCGACGGCCCCGAAGAGATCCGCGAGGCCGCGGTCCGCGCCCTGCGCGCCGGGCTCGGCAACCAGTACCCGCCGGGCCCCGGCATCCCCGAACTGCGCACCGCGATCGCCGAACACCAGCAACGGCGCTACGGGCTGGCCCACGACCCCGACACCGAGGTCCTGGTCACGGCGGGCGCCACCGAGGCCATCGCCGCGGCCCTGCTGGCCCTGCTGGAGCCCGGCGACGAGGTCATCGCCCTGGAGCCGTACTACGACTCGTACGCCGCCTGCGTCGCCATGGCGGGCGGCAGCCGCGTCCCCGTCACCCTCCGTCCCGACGCGACCACCGGCACCTACCGCCTCGACCTCGACGAACTGCGCGCCGCCGTCACCCCCCGCACCCGGCTCATCCTGCTCAACACCCCGCACAACCCCACCGGCACCGTCCTCACCCGCGAGGAACTCGGTGCAATCGCCGCGCTGGCCTGCGAGCGCGACCTCCTGGTCGTCACCGACGAGGTCTACGAACACCTGGTCTTCGAGGGCGAGCACCTCCCGCTCGCCGGCTTCCCCGGCATGCGCGAGCGCACCGTCACCATCAGCTCGGCCGGCAAGACGTACTCCTTCACCGGCTGGAAGGTCGGCTGGGTCACGGCGGACGCCCCGCTCGTCGCCGCCGTCCGGACGGCCAAGCAATACCTGACCTACGTCAGCGCGGGCCCCTTCCAGTACGCGATCGCCGAAGCGCTGCGGCTGCCGGACACGTACTTCGACAACCTCCGCGCCGACCTGCGACGCAAGCGCGACCTGCTCGGCGACGGGCTGCGCGCGGCCGGGTTCGAGGTCTACGAACCCCAGGGCACGTACTTCATCACCACCGACATCTCCCCGCTCGGCGAGGAGGACGCCTACGCCTTCTGCCGCGCCCTCCCCGAACGCTGCGGCGTCGTCGCCATCCCCAATTCCGTCTTCTACGACTCCCCCGACGCGGGCCGCAGCCAGGTGCGCTTCACCTTCTGCAAGAAGGACGACCTCCTCCAGGAGGCAGCCAGTCGGCTGCGGCGCCTGGCGTCCTGAACCCGCGTCCCCTTCATCCCGATTGACGTACGGGCCAGGCGTCGCCGCGTCTCCCGGCGCATGGGCGCACATCCGGGGGCGGGCCGGTCCGCTGCCTCGCGGGCCTGTTACAACTTACGTGCGCACAGAACCACTTCCGAATCGGACGCGTGATCACCAGTGACACCTTTATGCCGCACCTCCTGAGGACATTCATGACGCGCAGATGGCTGCTCATCACCACGATCACCGTATTGACCGTCGCGCTGGCCTTCGTCGTCGTCCAACTGGTGCGGGGCCAGGACTCCGGGAAGGTACGGGCTGGAAAGGAACATGCCGGGGCGAAATCGGCCGGAGCGAAGCCGGCCGCACCGAGCCCGGCCGCGTCGAGCCCGGGTGACGGCAAGAGGAACAGCGACGGCTCCGTCCCGGCCGGCTACCTCGGCACCTGGTCCGGCTCCATCGACAACGCCGTGGGCCGCTCCACCCGTGAGCTCGCCGTCAAGCAGGGCACGGTCGGCGAGACCGTCCTCACCCTCACCGCGGACGGCCCGCTGGACGGCGGCGGCTCCTACCACTGCGTCTTCCGGGCGGACCTTACCGCCGAACCATCCCCCAACGGACCCGTCGAGGTCGGCCCCTCCACCGTCGTCGTCGGCGAACCCATGTCGTCCTGCACCGCGGGCAAATCCACCACGCTCACCCTGCTCCCGGACGGCTCCCTGCGCCGCGAGAACACGGACACCGGCGAACAGCTCACCTACACCAAGAACGACTGACCGGCTGACCGACCCAGCGACGCGGACACCGCGTACAGCAGCACCAGGGTGTGGACGAACCTGCCGGGCGCCGTCGGCGGGAAATGCCACGCCAGTGGCCGGGTACGGCCGGTCAGGGCGGGGTTCGGCACGTAACTGGTCCGGCCCGCCGTCGCGTTCAACGGAGTGACCCCGTCCGGACAGGACGTGCGTACGGTGCTCCCGGCCGGGACCAGGACGTACTCGCCGCATCGCCCCGCGCACGGGCGCACATCCAGGGGCGGACCGGTCCGCCGCCTCACGGGCCGGTCACAACCTGCATGCGCGCAGAACCACTTCCGGACCGGACGCGTAGTCACCGGTGACACCTTTATGCCGCACCTCCTGAGGACATTCATGACGCGCAGATGGCCACTCATCACCACAATCACCGTATTGACCGTCGCGCTGGCCTTCGTCGTCGTCCAACTGGTACGCGACCAGGACTCCGGAAAGGAACAGGCCGGAGCGAAACCGGCCGCGTCGAGCCCGGGTGACGACACCAAGTCGCTGCAGGGAATCGGCTGGTGGCCCCTGCACCAGTCCGGCACCGCGAAGGCCGGCGAGCACGACGCCGTGGTCAAGGGCGGGACGCAGTGGACCGACGGCCCCGAGGGCGGCGCCGTGCATCTGGACGGCACCAGCGGATACGTGGACTCCAACACCCGGCTCGACACCGTGGGCAAGGACTACTCGGTCGCCGCGCGGGTGCGCCTCGCCCCCCAGGACATGACCGGCATGCACACCGCCGTGTCCCAGGACGGCGACGGGATCAGCGCGTTCTTCCTCCAGTACTCCGGCCAGGACGGGAACTTCGCCTTCAGTTTCTTCGGTACCCGTACGATCGCGGAGACACTCGAGAAGCCGCAGCCCGGCCGCTGGTACCACCTGACCGGCACGTACAGTCAGCAGGACCACCGGATGCAGATCTACGTGGACGGCCGGCTCGCGGGAACCAGGGTGGCTTCCAATGGCGTGAAACCCACTGGCACCGTGGTGATCGGACGCGCCAAGTTCGAGGGGAAAGCGACCGATTACTGGAACGGTGACATCGCCGACGTACATCTCTACGACCGGGAGTTGACGTCCCGTGAGGTGGGCTCGCTTTCCTCTCGCGAACCGGGCTGACCGGCGCTGACGGGGTGAGTTCACCGCCGCCGCAGGCTGACGGGCGCCGCACGGGCGCACGGCGGCTCGCGGCGGCGCCTGCCGGGTGTCCCGCAGCCGGTGGAACCCGTCTCCCCCCAGACGACCGGAGAGGAAAAGGCCCTTGTCGGCCAGTGCTTCGACCGAAAACCTCATTCCTGGCCCCCGCGCCGCGGAACCCCACCCGGACGAGTTCCTCAGAGCGCTCTACGACTTCCATGGCAACGCGTTGCTGCAGTTCGCCGCTCGGCGGCTGGAGGGCGACTGGCACCGCGCCGAGGACGTCCTCCAGGAAGTCGCGATACGCGCCTGGCGGCACGCCGAGGAACTCGACCCGACCACGGATTCGGTGCGGCCCTGGCTGTTCACCGCGCTGCGCAATCTGGTCATCGACGGCCACCGGGCCCGCCAGGCCAGACCACCGGAGACCGGTGACCCGGAACTCGCCCACCTGCCGGTGCCCGACGGCGTGGACCACATGCTCACCTCCCAGGTGCTCATCGACGCGTTGCGGGACCTGCGGCCGGCCCAGCGCGAGGTCCTGCTGCACGTGCACTACCTGGGACGCAGCGTCAACCAGACGGCCGAGATCCTCGGCGTGCCGCCGGGCACCGTCAAGTCCCGCACGTTCTACGCCGCCCGCGCCCTGCGCGAGGCACTGCACAGCCGCGGGCTGTACACGGGCGGCCTGTACCGCGAGGCCGGATGACACTCATGCCAGACGTCCCGCGTGCCGGGTGATCTCCAGGCCGAGCGGCCCGGTGTCGAGCGATCCGTCCTCATCGGCACGCCAGCGCCACCCCGTGGGTGCCTCGCCGAGCACCAGTAGCGCGTCACCGCGCCGCAGACCGGCCAGCGCCCCCTCCCGTCGCGGGAGCTGCGAGGCGTCCACGACGAACAGATGCGGCGCCTCGCCCTGGACGGCGATCCGGCTGCTGCCCTCGATCAGCCGGAAGATCTGGGTGACGTCGGGCGAGCCGGGCTCCGGCGCTCCCGTGCCCGCCGACGCCGCCACCGTGGCGAACGCTTCCTCCAGGCTGGCCGCGTCGTGCAGACGTGACGTCCGCGGCTCGTCGCCGGAGAGGAGCCGGCCGTCGGCCAGGGATCCCACCAGGGTGACCTCGGCGAGCGCCCCCACCGGGCCGGCGAGCGCCTCGGTGACGACGGCCTGTACCAGGCTGCGCACCTCCTTGTCCGGACCCGTCACCGAGACGGGCCCCGCCGCCCGGGAGAGGTCGACCAGTACGCGGTCGGGTCCGTCCAGGCCCACCGTCACCGTCAGCGCGTACGGCAGGGCCGGTTCGCCCTCCGGGCCGGGGCGGTGCAGATCGTCGGGCGAGATCGTCCAGCGCTCGCCGTCCGCCTCGGCGGTCCAGGGCGCGGGGGCGGCCTCCTCGGCCCCGGCCAGCAGCAGTGCGAGCCGCTCCTCGGAGTAGACGACGGCGTACAGGTCGGGCAGCGACCGGCCGGAGCGCAGACATTCGCCCGTCAGCCGGCGCAAGCCCGCGTTGACCACGTCCAGCGCCTCCCGGCCCACGACGGCGGCCGAGGCGGCGACGGGCTTGGGCGGGCGGGCCCGCCGCTCGGTGATGATCAGCGCGGCCACCGCCCCGATCAGCGCCAGCCCCAGCACCACGGCCAGGACGTACCAGATCATCTTCTGACTCCTTGTCGGGGCGCCCCGGCGGCGGAGGCCGGGACGGTCGAGAACGAGGGCGGCACAGTCGCTGCGCCGGGCACCCGATGGGCACTACGGCTCCGGTGCGCGGATGGTTCACCGGTGCGCCGGGTGAACCATCCGCGCACGGGAGCCGTAGGTCCCGTCAGTGGCATGGGAGCCGCCGAGTGCGGCTGCCGAGGCCCCCCATTCACGCCGCCTGGAGGACGTTCTCGTGTCGTTGATGTTGACCGTGGTCGAGGAGGACGGTGACGCGTTCGACGTCCACCTCGACGCCGACCCCGACACGCCGGTGAGCGCTGTCGCGGAGGCGCTGGCCGGGGCGGGAGGCGTCCACCGGCCCCCGGAGGGCCTCGGCCTGTACGCCGGCGACCGGCTGCTGCCCGCCGATATGCGGCTGCGGGACGCGCCGCTCCACCACGCGGCCATCGTGGGCCTGGGCCGCCCGGCGGGCGCCACGTCGGCCGAACCGGACGGGCTGGTGGAGATCCGTGCGGTCGGCGGGACCGGAGCGGGCTCCGTGCACCGGCTCGACATGGGTGAGTACCGGATCGGTCTGGCCCACGACGGGACCGCCCAGGTGCTGCGCGCCGTACCGGACCGTCCGTTCGCCGTCCTGGCGGTGGGCCCCCAAGGACGCTGCCGCATCACGCCCGACGCCTCCGCGCCGGACGGCGGCACCCTGCAACTGGACCGCGAGGACCTCGCCGAGGCGACCGCCTGGCCGGCCGGCGCACAGCTCCTCGTCGGAGACAGCCTGCTCGAACTCGCCCTCCCGCAGAAGCCGGACGCGGCCGTGCAGCCATCGGAGGACGGCACCGGCTGGGACTACAACCGGCCGCCGCGGCTGCGGCCGGCTGAGACCGCCACCCGCTTCACCCTGCCCTCCCCGCCCGCCCCGCCCGCCCCCCGGCCGCTCCCGTGGATCACCGCGGCGGCCCCGCTGGTGATGGCGGGGGCCGGGGCGCTGATCTTCGACCGCATGTCGATGCTGCTGTTCGGGCTGCTCTCCCCGGTCGCGATCCTCGGCAACTACCTGATGAGCCGGCGCACCGGGCGCCAGACCCACTCCGGCAGTGTCGCCGCCTACGAGGAGAAGAAGGCACGCATCGAGGGCGACGCGGCGAACGCCCTGGCGGCCGAACGCACCGCCCGGCGCCGCGGTTTCCCGGACCCGGCCGAGGTCGTCCTGACCGCCGTCGGCCCCCGGCGCCGCCTGTGGGAACGCCGTACCTCCGACGCCGACTTCCTCGAACTGCGCATCGGAACCGCCGATCTGGACTCCGCCGTGGTGCTCCAGGACCCGACCAAGGACGAACACCGCCGCGAGGACCCGTGGACCGCGTACGACGTCCCGGTGACCGTTCCGCTGCGGGAGCACGACGTCCTGGGCATCGCCGGCGAGGGCCCGGCCGCACGCGCCGTGGCGCGCTGGGCGGTCGCCCAGGCCGCCGTCCTGCACAGCCCCCGTGACCTCCAGATCCATCTGCTGACGACCGGCGAACGGGGCCGGGACGGCTGGTCCTGGCTGCGCTGGCTGCCGCATGTGCGCAAGAAGTCCGGCGACATCCCGGCCAGCATCGGCTACGGCACGGAGACCTGCGCCCGCCGGGTCGCCGAACTCACCGCGCTGATCGTCGAGCGCGCCGGACGGGAGGACCGGCGCAGCCGGCCCGCCGGGCCCGACGTGCTCGTCATCCTCGACGGAGCCCGCAGGCTGCGTTCGCTGCCCGGCGTGACGCAGATCCTGCGCGACGGACCGGCCGTCGGCGTCCGCGCGGTCTGCCTGGACGCCGAGGAGCGGCTGCTGCCCGAGGAGTGCCACGCCGTCGTCGCCGAGGAGCCCGGCGGAACCGTACGGGTGGGACGCTCCGGGCGGGGCACCGTCGGGGGCATCCGGCCCGACGCGGTGTCCCTGGACTGGTGCCGTTCGCTGGCCCGCGCGATGGGCCCGCTGCGGGACCCGGGCGGGGCCGACGAGGAGGCCGCGGTGCTTCCCGGCTCCGCGCGGCTGCTCGACGTCCTCGCCCTCGACCCGCCGCAGGCCGCCGGCATCCGGGCGCGCTGGACGGCCGGGGGCCGCTCGACCCGGGCGGCCGTCGGCGTCTCCCTGGACGGCCCGTTCTACCTGGACCTGCGGCGCGACGGCCCGCACGGGCTGGTCGCCGGCACCACCGGCTCCGGCAAGTCCGAACTCCTCCAGACGCTGGTCGCCTCGCTCGCGGTGGCGAACCGTCCGGACGCGATGACGTTCGTCCTGGTCGACTACAAGGGCGGCTCGGCGTTCAAGGACTGCGTGGACCTGCCGCACACCGTCGGCATGGTCACCGACCTCGACGCCCACCTCGTCGAGCGGGCCCTGGTGTCGCTGACGGCGGAACTCACCCGGCGCGAGCACATCCTCGCCGCGGCCGGCGCCAAGGACATCGAGGACTACGTCGAGCTGCTGGAACGCAACCCGGCGGGCCGCGCGCCGATGCCCCGGCTGCTCATCGTCATCGACGAGTTCGCCTCGATGGTGCGCGATCTGCCGGACTTCGTGAAGGGTCTGGTCAACATCGCCCAGCGGGGCCGCAGCCTCGGCATCCACCTGATCCTGGCGACGCAGCGCCCCAGCGGCGTCGTCTCCTCGGAGATCCGCGCCAACACCAACCTGCGCATCGCGCTCCGGGTGACGGACGCCGGCGAGAGCACGGACGTCCTCAACTCTCCCGAGGCCGCCGGGATCTCGCAGAGCACCCCCGGTCGCGCCTATGTGCGCCTGGGCCAGAACTCCCTCGTACCGTTCCAGTCCGGACGGGTCGGCGGCCGCCGGCCCGGTGCCGCGGCGACCTCGCTGCCGGCCCCCTGGGCGGTGACGGTCGGCTGGGAACGGCTCGGCGAGCCGCTCCCGGCGCGGCCCCGCGGCGCGGCCGTGCCCGCCGAGGTGGAGACCGACCTCACCGGGCTCGTCACGGCGATCCGCGAAGCGGACCGGGAGATGGGCATCCCCGCACAGCACAGCCCCTGGCTCCCGCCGCTGCCCGAGGTCCTGGTCACCGGCGAACTGCCGGCGCCCCCGCCCTCGGACTACGACCTCGCGCCCGTCGCGTACGGCGTGGTGGACCTGCCCGCACAACAGGCCCGGCTGCCCCTGGTGATCGACCCGGCGACGCTCGGGCACCTGCACATCATCGGCTCGCCCCGGCAGGGCAGGTCGCAGACGCTGCGCACCATCGCCGGCACCCTGGCCTCCGCCCATTCCCCGGACCGGCTGCACATGTACGGCATCGACTGCGGCAACGGCGCGCTGCTGCCCATCGAGAGGCTGCCGCACTGCGGGGCCATCACCCAGCGCACCCAGCCCGACCGGGTGGCCCGGCTGCTCGCCCGGCTGACCGGGGAGCTGACCCGGCGCCAGGAGATGCTCGCCGCCCGCGGCAGCGCCGACCTGCCGGAGCTCCGCCGCGCCCTGCCGGAGGCCGAACGGCCGCCGCACATCGTGCTGTTCATCGACCGGTGGGAGGTCTTCGACAAGCAGCTCGGCGAGTACGACTCCGGGAACCTGCTGAGCTCCGTGCTGACCCTGCTCCGGGACGGCGCGAGCGTCGGCATCCATCTGCTGATGACCGGTGACCGGGCGCTGTTCTCCAGCCGGGTCAACGGCTCCACCGAGGACAAGCTCGTGCTGAAGCTGAATGAGAAGTCCGAGTACGGGATGATCGGCATCACCCAGCGCAACGTGCCCGACGAGATCCCGCCGGGCCGCGCGTTCCGTGCCGCCGACAAGGCGGAGGTGCAGATCGCGCTCCTCACGGACAACCCGGAAGGCCAGGCGCAGGCCGTGGCGCTCCAGCAGATCGCCGAGCACTGCCGCGAGCAGGCGGCCCAGCTGCCGGACGCCACCCGGCCGTTCCGCGTCGACACCCTGCCGGACCGGCTCACCTGGGAGGAGGCGGCCCGGTACGTGCCGCAGCCGCTGCCGTCCGCACGGTGGGCCCTGTCCGGTGTCGGCGGCGACGAACTCACCGCCTTCGGGCCGGATTTCGCCATCACGCCGACCTTCCTCGTCGCCGGGCCCGCCCGCTCCGGCCGCAGCACCGTCCTGGCGACGCTGGCACTGTCGCTGCTGACGGTCGAGATGCCCGTCGTCGTCGGCGCGCCCGCCAGGTCGCCGTTGCGCCAACTCGCCGGACGGCCCGGGGTCCTCGCGGTCTTCGACGAGTCCGACATCGACCCCACCGCGCTGGAGGAGGCGCTGGCGTCCTCGCCGCAGGGGGCCGTGGTGATCCTGGACGACGCCGACCTGCTGCTGAAGACGAAGGCCGAGCCCGTCCTCACCCAGATCGCCAAGTCCGGCGCCGAGAACGGCCGGGGCCTGGTGATCTCCGGGCAGACCGACCGGCTCTCCTCCGGCTTCTCCGGCTGGCACACCGAGGCCCGCCGCAACCGGTGCGGTCTGCTGCTGAAGCCGCAGAACATGAGCGACGGCGAACTGATCGGCGTCAAGGTGCCCCGCAGCCGCCTGGGCGCGACCCGCCCGGGGCGAGCGATCCTGCACCTGGGCGACGGCGTGCTGCGCACCGTCCAGGTCCCGGAGACGATACTCCCGCCGGCCGGGAGCTGAGCGCCTGTGCGGGGGTTCCCACACCGGCTCTGAGGTCCCACGGCAGAGGGCTCCCGCCCCGGCGACGGCCGGAGCGGGAGCCCTCACGCATGACGGGACGCGGCCCGGATCAGGTCGATCCCTCCACGTAGCTGGGGTCGTGCACGGTCGTGCCCTTCGTCCCGTCGGGGACGGCGCCGTTGATCGCCCAGGCGAAGCCGCCCAGCCCGATGACGTTCGAGCTCTGGTCGATCCACCCCGCCGTCTTCGTCCAGATGTTGGTGATGCCCGGCAGCTGCTTCACGACGCCCGGTGTCTTCAACACGCCACCGGGGATGTTCTTCAGCACGTTCGCGACCAGGTCGCCCGGGTTCTTGAACCCGGTGAACGACTTGATGGCGGGAACCACGGTCTTGAGGTTGATCTGGATCGTCCTGAGGTCGCCCGTGACGGACTTGAGTTTGGTCGCGATCCCGCCCAGTTTGGCGATCTTGATCAGGCCGACGCCGCCGAGCACCAGCCCCAGGCCGCTGAGGACCATGTCGAGCACATCCCACTCGCCCGACTGAATACTGTCCACGATATTCATGATGAAGGGGATGGCGGCGGTGACCAGACTGGCGATCGTCAGGATGAGCCCCAGGCCCTGCAATCCGGGGATGAGCATGGCGATGATGCCCAGGGCGGCGCTGATGAAGCCGAGCACCTTCTTGAAGATGTCCTTGATCTTCTCCCACAGGCTCTTGCCCGGGACCGCCTCGCTCGTCGCGTCGTCCAGGGCGCGGGCCGCCGTCGCGGCGTCCGTCTCGCGCAGCTCCCGCGCGTCCTCGGCGAGCATGCGGGCGGCGTCGAGATCCCGCTGGGCGCTGTCGACGTCCCCCTGCGCCGCGGACTGGTCGTGCCGGGCATTCTCCATGGCCTGCCGCGCACTGCGCCGGGCCGCCTCATCGTCCGGCGGGGGCGGGTCCGCCGCGTCCAGGCCGCTGATCACGGACCCCGCCGCGGCGGCGGCATCGGTGGCCCGCTGCAGCCGCTCCTTGGCGTCCCGCCCTTCGACCAGGGCGTTGTCGGCCTTGCGCTGATGGTCCCCCAGCTGGTCGGCGTACGTGTCCAGGGCGCGGGCCGCCTTGTCGTACGAACTGTGCAGCTTCTCCACCTGATTGGCCAGGTCCCCGAGCTTGTGCCGGAGTTTGTCCATGGCCTTACCCTCACCGAGCTGGCTGTTCTTCAGACCGCTGACGATGGGGAGCGCCTGGTCCGCGTCGGCAGCGACGGACCGGTACTGGCCCGCGAGCTTCGCGAGCATCTCCGCATCGCCCGGCGTCGGGTCGTCCGAGAACCCGAAGACCGTCTCCCAGTCGGACACCGCTGGCCGCGCCATTGCCGCGCCCTCACTTTCCGTTCTCGTCCGTGCCCTGCGGGCTCTGTGCGGCCGGCACAGCCGTGCCCTTGCTCTCGACTTCCACGAAGCGCAGCGTCCCCGCGATGGCGTCGAACACCTCGAAGAACTGGTCCTTGAGGTCCACATTGGGCGTGGAGCTGGAGACCAGCAGGTATTCCCGGCGGTTCGGGATCGGGAACAGCGTGTGCAGCAGCGCCGTACGGATCGGCGTGCCCTTGTAGTCGATGTCCTCGATCGAGGCGATCCGCCCGACCGGTCCGACGTCCACAAGCTCCAGCAGACCCACCTCGCGCGGCGGGTACCCGCTGCTCTGCGGGTCCCCGGCCTGCATGCTCGCCCCGAACAGCACCTCGGCCAGATCCGCCGACTGATCCTCCGGCACGGGCATCCGCAGCACGACGGACGTGGCGCTGAGCATCGCGTCCCCGCCGGGGAACCTGACCATCCCCGCCGCCTGGAGCGCCCCCCGGGCGTAGGCCTCGCGGGCGGTCCGGCGGGTGTCGCGGATCAGGCCGTCGAGCCGCTCGCGGGAGAACTGCGGAACCCCCTTCGCCTGGTGCTCGATACGGCGGCGGATGGACGCGTCCCGGGTGCTCGGGTCGAGGTCCAGATGCCACCAGGAGCCGGGGTAGCGCAGCTTGTAGTGCGCGGGCGCCCCCGTAGCCCGGTCCGTGACCGGATGCGTCATGACGCATGTCCCTTCTGCCAGCAGGCTTTCGTCAGGTCTTCTTGGAGTCGTCCAGCGTCTTGACGGTCTCGTCGTCCGTCTGTGTGAAGGCGTCGGAGATCTTCTTCGTGTTCTCGGAGAAGACCTTCACGTTGTCCTGCACCTTCTCGTGGCCCTTGCCCCATGCGTGGTCGAAGTCGGCGAGGGACTCGGCGAGCTTCGAATCGCCCACATCGTCCTTCGATCCGATGTCGCTGAGCCGCGCGGTGTTGTTGATCCGCTCCCCGATGTCCTCAAGTGACTTGACCGTCTCGTTCAGGTCATCAAGGGGGACGTTGATGCGGGTCATCGGTTCCTCCTCTCCGGCGCCGTCCGGTCCCGCCGCGGAAGGGCGGGACCGGACACAAGGGCACGTCAGCCGATGGAGCCGGACGTCTGGTCGTCGGTGTCGACGAACGCGTCGGCGACCTGCTTGATGAACTCGCTGACGCCCTGCAGGCCCTCGATCGCCTTGTCGGTGCCGTTCTTGTACTCCTCCCAGAACGGACGGAACTTGGTCTCGGAGCCCGGCGTCGCGTAGGCCGCCTCGACCATCTCGTCCATCTTGGTGTTGGCCTCGTGGAGGCTCTGCTGCATCAGTTCCTTCTGGTGCTGCAGCCAGGTCGACGCCTCCCGCATCTCTTCCGGGCTGATCTTGATGTTGCCGCCGGGCATGTCGGTTCCTTCTCTCGTTTCGGGTCGCCGCGGCCGTTGAGCCGCGCACACCGGGCTGTACGGGGCGTCCGGCGGGGCGGTTCATGCCTGTTGCGGAACAGTGACGAAAGTGGCGGGCCGACGCCCTGCTCAGGTCTGCGACCAGGACTCCATGACCCGCAACCGCCCATCACCGGCACCGGAGTGACGTTCCCTCACCGAGCCGGACAGCGGCGCGACACGAGAGCGGAGGGCGCCCCACCACGACAGAGCCCGGCCCGAAGCGGTGGTCACGCGGACCACCGCCCGGGCCGGGCTCTCCCTTCCGTGCGGGACTCAGGCGTCCGGAGCGGCCTGCTCCGTGCCGTCCGGCTTCTCCTCGGCCGGCGTCAGGCCCAGCCGCTCCTGCAGCCACTTGTCGAACTCGATCGAGGCGCGCACCCAGCTGACCGTCGACGAGACGAAGTGCTCCAGGCTGACGCCCGTACCGATGAGCATCTGCGCCTCACCGATCAGACGGACCGAGACCTCGGTCTCCTCGGAGCCCTCCTCGGGCTCGTGGGTGTGCGTGTAGACCTTGGGCCACAGGGTGCGGCGGTTCCAGTCGTCGATCGCGTCGAGCAGGACCGGACGCTGGTCCGCGGCGTGCGGGCGGTCGTAGAACGTACGGACCGAGAAGACCTGCTGCTCGTCCTCGCCGCGGAACATGAAGTACGTGCGGAACTCCTCCCACGGCGCCGCGAGGTCACCCTCGTCGTCGACGACGTACTTCAGCTCCATCTGTTCGAGAAGCTGCTTGACGAGGTCCTGGTCGGGGACGACGGGGCCCTCGGGTCCTGTCGCCTGCGGTTCGGGCTGGCCCCCGAAGTTGGGGATCGAGGACGGGTCGATAGACATCGCTGGGTACTCCTGTGGATCGCACGTGGTTTCCTGCCGTCGACCCTAGCCGCGTTGGACGGCCAGGGGTCCTACGCCCTCCGGGGAATCATCCCCGCGCCGGACTCCCGGGCCCGCGACCAGGCGACGGCGACCAGGATCGCGCACAGCACTCCGAGAAGTCCGGACGCGCCGATGGTGTTCGCCGACGACCCGGAGAGCTCCGCCGCCAGGCCTCCCGCGGCCACCCCGATCCCCTGCATGGCGATCAGCCCCGACCTGGCGAGTCCCAGCGCCTGGCCGCGCTGCCCGGCCGGGGTCAGGAGTACGAAGGTGGCTCCGGCGGTGATCTGGTAGGCGGAGCACACCCCCGACACCATCAACAGGAGCATGGCCGCACTCACGCCGGGACCGAACCAGTAGACGATCAGCGGCAGATTCGCGCCGATCGCCAACGGCCCGAGCAGGCGGCGCCGCCACTCGTCCCCGACCTGGGCCCGCCCCAGAAGGGCTGCCCCCACCACCATTCCCGCCGGATGCGCGGCGAGCAGGAGTCCCACCGAGGCGCTGCCGCCGCCTGCCTCGTCCGCGAAGGGGGCGGCCAGCCCCTCCGGCAGGACGACGAACCCCGCGAGCCAGCCCAGCGCGACCAGCGACCGCAGCCGTGAATCCGACCAGATCAGTGCGGCCGCCTTCCCGACCTGGGCGCCCAGTCGCGTCCTTCCCTCCTCGGCACTCGCCGCGGGGCGGGCCTTCACCCCGAATCCGACCAGGGCCGCCGAGAGAAGGAACGTCACCGCGTTCGCCGCGAGGGAGACGTGACTGCCCAGCCATACGACCAGCAGACCTCCGCCGGCGAAGCCGGCCAGCTGTCCGGCCTGGTGCGTGATGAGCATGACCCGCTGGCCCCGCTCGTATCTCTGCTCGCCGAGCACGGTCGGCAGCAGCGCGCCCTGCGCGGCGCCGAAGGGTGCCTCGGCCAGCTGCGCCAGCACCAGCAGCCCGGCCAGCAGCGGCAGCGGCGTCCCGGGCAGGGCCATCAGCCCGACCAGCACCGCCCGCACCAGGTCGCATCCGATCATGACCGTACGCCGGGGGAAACGGTCCGCCAGGCCGGAGAGGAGCACCCCGGACAGCAGAGCGGGCAGGGTGGTCAGCGCGTACGTCCCCGCGGTCCATCCCGGCGAGTCGGTGCGTTCGAACACCAGCAACGACAGGGCCACGCGCGCCAACTGGTCGCCCAGGATCGACTGGGCATAAGCAGCCCAGAGGGTACGAAATTCGCTGAGTCGCATGAGATTGTCACGCCCGGACTTTCCGGGCCCGGGGGCTTTCTCATCGCGTATCCGCTCGGTCATGCGCGTACGCTACTGGCTGCCGATTTCGGTATCTAACCTTCTTCGCGGGCAGGTCATCAAAGGCGCCGCGGAGTGTCCTGATTATTCCTGCCGCCTCGGGCGGACACCGGGGACTTCCGGGCACGGATCCCGTGTCAGGGGCTGGTGGAACGACCGGAACGGAGCATGACGGAGTAAACCCGCACCTCGAAGCGGAGTGAGGCGTTCGGCTCAATATCGACGTCGAGCAACGCCCTCCGGCGCCTCCGGTCAATTTCTTGTTCTCCGGAAATCGCCGCAATTCTTCTTCTCTTGCACTGCGGCGCAGACGGCATGTACCCGGCCGGGACCAGTGGTCTTTCGGCCGGGCATATACCGTCGAACAGGCCGTATGCCGCCTACAAGGTCTTCCCCGGGGTCGCGGCGCCGACGAGCAGCCCGTCCCCGGCCCGGTCCACCCGGACGGTGTCCCCGTCCTTGACCTCGCCCGCGAGGATCTCCTTCGCGAGCCGGTCGCCGATCGCCGTCTGGATGAGGCGGCGCAGCGGCCGTGCTCCGTAGGCCGGGTCGTTGCCCTCCTCCGCCAGCCAGGCCAGGGCCTGAGGGGTGACGTCGAGGGTGAGCCTGCGCTCGGCCAGGCGGCCGGCGAGCCGGTCGATCTGGAGCTTCGCGATGTGCGCGAGCTCGTCGCCGGACAGCGCGGAGAAGACCACCATGTCGTCGAGCCGGTTGAGAAACTCCGGCTTGAACGAGGCCCGTACGACCTCCAGGACCTGCTGCTTCTTCACCTCGGGCTCGGCCAGGGGGTCCATCAGGAACTGGCTGCCGAGGTTGGAGGTCAGGATCAGGATGGTGTTGCGGAAGTCCACCGTCCGGCCCTGTCCGTCGGTGAGCCGGCCGTCGTCGAGGACCTGGAGCAGGATGTCGAAGACCTCGGGGTGGGCCTTCTCGACCTCGTCCAGCAGGACGACGCTGTACGGGCGGCGGCGGACCGCCTCCGTGAGCTGGCCGCCCTCCTCGTAGCCGACGTAACCGGGCGGGGCGCCGACCAGCCGCGCCACGCTGTGCTTCTCGCTGTACTCGCTCATGTCGATGCGGACCATGGCCCGCTCGTCGTCGAACAGGAAGTCGGCGAGCGCCTTCGCGAGCTCCGTCTTGCCGACACCGGTGGGGCCGAGGAAGAGGAACGAACCGGTGGGCCGGTCGGGGTCGGCGATTCCGGCGCGGGTGCGGCGTACCGCGTCCGACACCGCCCGCACGGCCTCGGTCTGCCCGATGAGGCGCTTGCCGAGCTCGTCCTCCATCCGGAGCAGCTTCTGGGTCTCGCCCTCCAGCAGCCGCCCGGCGGGGATGCCGGTCCAGGAGCCGACGACGTCGGCGATGTCGTCCGGGCCGACCTCCTCCTTCACCATCGTGTCCTCGGCGGCCTCCTGCTCGGCCTCGGTCGCCTCGGCCAGTTCCCGCTCCAGACCGGGGATCTCCCCGTAGAGCAGCTTGGACGCGGTGTCGAAGTCGCCGTCGCGCTGGGCGCGTTCGGCCTGGCCGTGCAGTTCGTCGAGGCGTTCCTTCAGCTCACCGACGCGGTTGAGGCCCTGCTTCTCCTTCTCCCAGCGGGCGGTGAGGCCGCGCAGCTCCTCCTCCTTGTCGGCGAGGTCGCGGCGGAGTTTCTCCAGGCGCTGCCTGGAGCCCGCGTCGGTCTCGTTCTTGAGGGCCAGCTCCTCCATGTGGAGGCGGTCGACGGCGCGCTGGAGCTCGTCGATCTCGACGGGCGAGGAGTCGATCTCCATGCGCAGCCGGGACGCCGACTCGTCGACCAGGTCGATGGCCTTGTCGGGGAGGAAACGCGAGGTGATGTAGCGGTCGGACAGGGTCGCGGCGGCGACCAGCGCGGAGTCCGCGATGGAGACCTTGTGGTGGGCCTCGTAACGGCCCTTGAGGCCGCGCAGGATCGCGATGGTGTCCTCGACCGTCGGCTCCGCCACCAGCACCTGCTGGAAGCGGCGTTCCAGGGCGGGGTCCTTCTCGATCCGCTCGCGGTACTCGTCGAGCGTGGTCGCGCCGACCATGCGGAGCTCGCCGCGGGCCAGCATCGGCTTGAGCATGTTGCCGGCGTCCATGGCGGAGTCGCCGCCGGCACCCGCGCCGACGACGGTGTGCAGCTCGTCGATGAAGGTGATGATCTGCCCGTCGCTCTCCTTGATCTCGGAGAGGACGGCCTTCAGCCGTTCCTCGAACTCGCCGCGGTACTTGGCGCCCGCGACCATGGCGCCGAGGTCGAGCGAGACGAGCCGCTTGTTCCGCAGGGACTCGGGGACGTCACCCTTGACGATGCGCTGGGCGAGCCCCTCGACGACGGCGGTCTTGCCGACGCCGGGCTCGCCGATGAGTACGGGGTTGTTCTTCGTACGCCGCGACAGGACCTGGACGACGCGCCGGATCTCCTGGTCACGTCCGATGACCGGGTCGAGCTTGCCCTCCCTGGCGGCGGCCGTGAAGTCCGTACCGAACTTCTCCAGGGCCTTGTACTGGCCCTCCGGGTCGGGTGTGGTCACCCGGCGCCCTCCCCTGCTCTTCTCGAATGCGTCCAGCAGCTTCTTCGCGCCGGCCCCCTGAGCGCTCAGGATCTCACCGGCACGGCCGCCCTTGGCGGCGATACCGATCAGCAGGTGCTCGGTGGAGATGTAGTCGTCGCCGAGCTCCTTCGCGCGCTGCGCGGCATCCGCGATGACGGCGAGCAGCTCACGGTTGGGCTGCGGAGGCGCGACGGTCGACCCGGTCACGCTGGGCTCGGCACCCAGGAGCCGCTCCGTCTCGGTGCGTACGGCGATCTGGTCGGCCTCGACGGCGGCGAGCAGATCGATGATGTTCGCGCTTGCTTGTCGTCCTTCACCCTCAAGCAGCGCGAGCAGCAGGTGTCCGGGGGTCAGATCGGGGTGTCCGTCCTTCACGGCCCGGCTGGTGGCCGCGTTGATGGCGTCCCGGCTCTTGTTGGTCAGCTCGGCGTCCACGTGCGCTTTCTCCTCCTTGCGGTGACTGGCTCTCTCCACAACACTGACTGAGTCAACGTGTACAAAGTTGAGTCTATTCCACTCAACCCGAGTACCGTGCACCCTTCCGGCCGATGGCGCGTCCGATTCGAGTCAATTCGAGTCAATTCGAGTCAACCGGCCTCAGAGGGCCTCCGCCACCGCGGGAGCGGCGCGCCGGCCCACGCTGCCTACGCTGTTCCCCATGGCAGTCGACGTGACGAATCCGAGCCCCGAGTACCTCGCGTTCTGGCGCGAGCACCACCTGTGCACCCTGACCACACCCCGCTCCGACGGCACGCCGCACGTGGTGCCGGTGGGCGTGACGTACGACCCCGAGGCAGGGCTCGCCCGCGTCATCACCGGCAAGAACACGCAGAAGGCCGCCAACGTCCTGGCCGCGGGCCCGGACGGCGCACGGGTCGCGGTCTGCCAGGTCGACCGGCGCCGCTGGGCGACCCTGGAGGGCCGCGCGACGGTACGCACGGAGCCGGAGGTGGTGGCCGACGCGGTGCGCCGCTACGAGGAACGCTACAAGCGCACGCCGGCGCCCAACCCGGACCGCGTCGTCATCGAGATCACCCTGGACCGGGCGCTCGGCAAGGCGTGAGGAAAACCTGGGCGGACCGGGCGGGCGGGAAACCGCAAAATCCGCTCCGGGCAGCACAACGGCGCCACCGTGTTCAGGTCACGATGGCGCCGTTGTGTGGGGGAGTGACTGAGCGACATGTAACGACGGGGGATCGCTCAGGCACTGCGGGGGGTGGCGGAAATAGTCTCTGGCTCGAACAGCTGGTGGTCCCGCCGGTCGAGGTTGACGAAGATCATGTCGTACCGGATCGCGCAGCGGACGGGCTGCGGTGCTCCCCGCGGCTTGCGGAGGCAACGGTAGGCGCGTACTTCGCCGTCGTCTTCTCGTGCGACAACGACGGGGTCGCCGAACAGAGTGACCATCAGCGAGTCGCCACGACGGGGGAGGGCCGTGACGAGATCGATGAAATGCCAGCCCGATCGGTAGGCCGTGGCCATCTCGCGCCGGAAGGTCCGGTCGTCCGGCGGGATGGTCATGCGTCCGCGCCTGCTGGAGTCGACCAGCCGATGTCACCTGCGCCCGCAGCCGGAGCATCCCAGCCGATGTCACCCGACGTGGCGGCCTGAACGACCCAACCGATGTCGTCCGCCGTGGCAGCCGGGGCGACCCAACCGATATCGCCCTGCGCGGCAACCGGAGCGACCCAACCGATATCACTCGCGGTAGCCGCCTCGCTGTTCCAGCCAATGTCGCCACCGCCCAGCCCAAAGCCCAGGGCCGCGACGAACGAGGCGGCAAGCGCCGAGCGAAGCATTCGCTTGTACATAGTCGGCTTCGTCCTCACTTGTGGATTCTTCTCCCCCGCACTTAAGACGATGTCCCACCTGGGCACGCGAACACCACTGAGTCGATGCATCATGTTCCTGCATGTTCAGGAACCTGGGGGGTGAAGATTTGGCCACAAGGCACACAAAGCCGACACATTCTCACGGGATCACCGAACTATGCGATGAGGGAGGGCATCTTTACGCCAGCGCACTGCGCTCGGGGCGCATAGCCCGCGTAGAGGTGGAACCGGCGCCTTGTCTGATGGACTTCGCCCTGTTGCATCCCGATCCCGACGATCCGGACTGGCTCCGGCCCGTTCCGCCGTCCGTCGCCCTCGCGCAGCATCTGCACCCCCTGGAGCGGGAGATCCAGGAGCGTCGACGGCACTCGGTGGAACTGACCGAATCCTTCGAGCCCTTCATGGACATCAGCGCCCAGGGCCCGCCGACCACCCACGCGATCACCGTGCTGGAGGGCGTCAACCGGATCGACGGCGCCCTCGACCTGGCCACCGCAGACTGCCGCACCGAAGTCCTCACCGTCCAGCCCGGCGGCGGCAGGAACGAGGACAGCCTCAGCAAGTCCCTGGAGCGCGGCCTGTCGGTGGTCCACCGAGGCGTCAGGATCCGCACCCTGTACCAGCACACCGTGCGCCACAGTCCCAGCACCCTGGCGTACGCGGAGCGCATAGCGGACGAGAACGTGGAGATCAGGACGCTCGAAGAGCTCATCGAGCGCCTGATCATCTTCGACCGGACGGTAGCTTTCATCCCCGCCCAGGACGACCGGCAAGTCGCCCTGGAACTCCGCCATCCCGGACTGGTCGAATATCTCGTCAAGGTATTCGAGCAACTCTGGACCAGGGCCGCCCCGCTCCTGGAGGAAGTCAAGTACGACCCGACTCCCCGGGGCATCAGCGGTGTTCAGCGCTCCATCGCCCAACTCCTCATCGAGGGCCACGTCGACGACTCCATCGCCCGCCGCCTCGGCATGAACGTCCGCACGTGCCGGGCACATGTCGCCAAACTCGCCGCCGCCCTGGGCAGCACCAGCCGGGCCCAGCTCGGCTATCTGATCGCCCGGTCGGGGATTCTGGAACAGGACCCGCGCTGAGGAAGCGCGAAGGCAGGCCACCCCGCTCGTGGAACGGCTCCGGCCGGCGCCTGTGTCACCGTCGTACGGCACGGCATCGCCCGCCCGCCCCGAAGCCCGCGAGGGCCGCGGACCGAAAGAGCCCGAGGCCCGTCACCCGGTGCGGAACGGGTGACGGGCCTCGCTCGTCGTGCGGGTGCGAACCCGCTCAGTCCTTCGGCCGCTTCGGCCGCCAGACCACCAACGCGCCGGCCTGCTGCACATCCTGGTACGGCACCAGATCGCGCCGGTACGAGGCGTGCACCTGGGCCTCGCGCTGCTGCATCGCCGCCGCCGCGCCGTCGAGGGCCGACGAGAGCTCGGCGACGCGCTGCTGGAGGGCCGCGACCTGGTTCTCCAGCTCGATGATGCGCTTGATGCCGGCGAGGTTGATGCCCTCGTCCTGCGACAGCTGCTGCACGGTGCGCAGCAGCTCGATGTCGCGGGCCGAGTAGCGTCTGCCGCGCCCGGCCGTGCGGTCCGGAGAGACCAGGCCCAGGCGGTCGTACTGGCGCAGTGTCTGCGGATGGAGGCCCGAGAGCTGGGCCGCGATCGAGATCACGTACACCGGCGATTCATCGGTCAGTTCGTACGGATTGCGTCGTCGGCCGTCCACCTCAAGCTCCCTTCGCTGCCCGGAAGAGCTCCGCCCGCGGGTCACGGCCCGCAGTCGCCTTCCGATAGGCCTCCAGTGCTTCCCTGGCCTCGGTGCCGAGCTCGCCGGGCACCGCCACCTCGACGGTGACCAGCAGGTCGCCCCGGGTGCCGTCCTTGCGTACGGCACCCTTGCCCCGGGCGCGCATCGTACGCCCGTTGGGGGTGCCGGCCGGCAGCTTCAGGGTGACCGGCGGGCCGCCGAGCGTGGGCACCTTCACCTCGCCGCCGAGCGCCGCCTCCGTGAAGTCGACGGGCACGGTGACCGTGAGGTTGTCTCCCTTGCGGCCGAACACGGGGTGGGCGTCGACATGGACCACGACGTACAGATCGCCGGCCGGTCCACCGCGCTCGCCCGGACCGCCCTTGCCGCGCAGCCGGATCCGCTGGCCGTCCGAGACGCCCGCCGGAATCCTGACCTGCATGGTCCGGGAGGACTTCGCCCGTCCGCTGCCCTTGCAGACGTCGCAGGGGTCCTGGGCGATGAGGCCCCGGCCCTTGCAGTCCACGCAGGGATCGGTGAGCGAGAAGCCGCCGCCGGTGCCGCGCGACACCTGGCCGGTGCCGAGACAGGTCGGGCAGACCCTGGGGGTGCCGTTCTTGTCACCGGTGCCGGAACACGCCTTGCAGGGCGCCTGGCTGGACATCCGCAACGGGACCGTGGCCCCGTCGACCGCCTCGGTGAAGCTGAGCGTCACCTCGGACTCGATGTCCTGGCCGCGGCGCGGCTGCACCCGCGTCCCCGTACCGCCCCGGTTGAACAGGCCGCCGAAGACATCGCCCAGACCGCCGCTGCCGCCCCCGCCGAAACCACCGGCTCCGCCGCCCGCACCTCCGCCCTGGGTGCCTCCGAAGAGGTCGCCCAGGTCGAAGTTGAAGTTGCCTCCGGCGCCGCCGGGGCCGGCCCTGAAGCCGCCGTTGCCGAAGAGGGCGCGCGCCTCGTCGTACTCCTTGCGCTTCTTGCTGTCGCCGAGGACGTCATTCGCCTCGGAGATCTCCTTGAAGCGCTCCTCCGCCTTGTCGTCGCCCTTGTTGGCATCCGGGTGGAACTCGCGGGCGAGCTTCCGGTACGCCTTCTTGATCTCGGCGTCGGTGGCGTCCTTGGGGACGCCGAGGACCTTGTAGTAGTCCTTCTCGACGAAGTCCTTCGTGCTCATCGACGTCCCTCCTTCCGGACGATCGGCCATGCGGCCGGCCCGTTGGCCGGTCGCATGGCCGGGCGGCAGGCAGCGAGGTGGTCAGACGGGATGTCAGACCTCCTCGGTGCCACCGCTCTCCTCGTCGGTTGCCTTCTCTTCCTTGGCCGTGGCCGGTGTCGCACCCGGCTGGGGTTCGGCCACTGCCACCCGCGCGGGGCGGATGGTGCGCTCGCCGATCCGATACCCCGGCTGCAGGATCGCCACGCAGGTCGTCTCGGTGACGTCCGGCGCGTACGAGTGCATCAGGGCTTCGTGGATCGTCGGGTCGAAGGGCTCGCCCTCCTTGCCGAACTGCTGCAGGCCCAGCTTGGCGACGACCGTCTCAAGAGACTCGGCCACCGACTTGAACCCGCCCACGAGCTCGCCGTGGTCCCGGGCCCGGCCGACGTCGTCGAGCACGGGCAGGAGCTCGGACAGGAGACCCGCGACGGCGATCTCCTTGACCGTGGCCCGGTCCCGCTCGACGCGGCGGCGGTAGTTCTGGTACTCGGCCTGGAGCCGCTGGAGGTCGCCCGTGCGCTCGTTGAGCGCGGTGCGGACCTGGTCCAGCTGGGCCGTCAGACCGACTGTCTGCGCTGCGTCCCCGGCCGGGGGCGCCTCCTTCTCCGAAGAGGAGGGGGCGTCCTTCGGCTCGGCTCCGTCGGGGGTGTCGCCGGAGGGGACGTCGGGCTTCTCCTCGAAGCCCGGAGTCTCCTCGGTCACACCGCACCGCCCTTCGCGTCCTTCGCGTCGTCCACGATCTCGGCGTCGACGACGTCGTCGTCGGCCTTGGCCTGCTGGGCGCCCGGCTGCGCGTCACCCTGCGGGCCGCCGTCGGCCTGGGCGTTGGCGTACATCGCCTGGCCCAGCTTCTGGGAGACGGCCGCGACCTTCTCGGTGGCGGTACGGATCTCGGCGGTGTCCTCACCCTTGAGCTTCTCCTTCAGCTCGGTGAGCGCGGTCTCCACCTCCGTCTTCACGTCACCGGGGACCTTGTCCTCGTTGTCCTTGAGGAACTTCTCGGTCTGGTAGACGAGCTGCTCGCCCTGGTTGCGGGACTCGGCGGCCTCGCGGCGGCGGTGGTCCTCCTCCGCGTACTGCTCGGCCTCCTCACGCATCCGGTTGACCTCGTCCTTCGGCAGCGAGGAGCCGCCGGTGACGGTCATCTTCTGCTCCTTGCCGGTGCCGAGGTCCTTGGCGGCGACGTGCATGATGCCGTTCGCGTCGATGTCGAAGGCGACCTCGATCTGCGGGACGCCGCGCGGGGCCGGCGGCAGGCCGGTCAGCTCGAACATGCCGAGCTTCTTGTTGTACGCCGCGATCTCGCGCTCGCCCTGGTAGACCTGGATCTGCACGGACGGCTGGTTGTCCTCGGCCGTCGTGAAGATCTCGGAGCGCTTGGTCGGGATCGTGGTGTTGCGCTCGATGAGCTTCGTCATGATCCCTCCCTTGGTCTCGATGCCGAGGGACAGCGGGGTGACGTCGAGCAGCAGGACGTCCTTGACCTCGCCCTTGAGGACACCGGCCTGGAGCGAGGCGCCGATGGCGACGACCTCGTCCGGGTTCACGCTCTTGTTGGCCTCCTGGCCGCCGGTCAGCTCCTTGACGAGCTCGGCGACGGCCGGCATACGGGTGGAGCCACCGACGAGAACGACGTGGTCGATCTCGGAGAGCTGGATTCCCGCGTCCTTGATGACGTTGTGGAACGGGGTCTGGCAGCGGTCCAGGAGGTCCGCGGTCAGCTGCTGGAACTGCGAGCGCGTGAGCTTCTCGTCCAGGTGCAGCGGGCCCTCGGCGGACGCCGTGATGTAGGGCAGGTTGATCGTGGTCTCGGTCGAGGACGAGAGCTCGATCTTCGCCTTCTCCGCGGCCTCACGGAGACGCTGGAGAGCCATCTTGTCCTTGGACAGGTCCACGCCGTGCCCGTTGGCGAACTGCTTCACCAGGTAGTCGACGACGCGCTGGTCCCAGTCGTCACCACCGAGCTGGTTGTCACCGTTGGTGGCCTTCACCTCGACAACGCCGTCGCCGATCTCCAGGAGGGACACGTCGAAGGTGCCGCCGCCGAGGTCGAAGACGAGGATCGTCTGGTCGTCCTTGTCGAGGCCGTACGCCAGGGCGGCGGCCGTCGGCTCGTTGACGATACGCAGGACGTTGAGGCCCGCGATCTCGCCGGCCTCCTTCGTCGCCTGACGCTCGGAGTCGTTGAAGTACGCGGGGACGGTGATGACCGCGTCGGTCACCTTCTCACCCAGGTACGCCTCGGCGTCGCGCTTCAGCTTCTGCAGGATGAAGGCGCTCATCTGCTGCGGGTTGAAGCTCTTGCCGTCCAGGTCGATCTTCCAGTCAGTGCCCATGTGGCGCTTGACGGAGCGGATGGTCCTGTCGACGTTGGTCACCGCCTGGCGCTTGGCGACCTCGCCGACCAGCACCTCGCCGTTCTTCGCGAAGGCGACGACGGACGGCGTGGTCCTGGCGCCCTCTGCGTTGGTGATGACGGTGGGCTCGCCGCCTTCGAGAACGCTGACGACGGAGTTAGTCGTGCCCAGGTCGATGCCGACCGCACGTGCCATTTCAATTCCTCCAGCTTGACTACTTGAGTGCAACTGACTCAAGGATGCATGACCGCCGCCTGGGTGTCAACAGAGTTGAGTCGAGGAGACTCAACTATCGTGCACGCACCTGGCGCGAATCGAAAGATGCACGCACGACACCCACCTACCTCGTGGGCCGCGCAGCGCCCACCCATCATCGCGCCATGGGATCGTTCTGTTACAAAATGCCGCGAGTCACGCAAAACCGGCAGCCGGCCCTTCCGATCCACCCGACCCCAGGCAGGTGCGAACGATGCAGAGGCAGAGGCAGAGGCAGAGACAAAGGCAGGGGCAGGGGCAGGGGCAGGGGCAGGGCCAGGGAGGACCGCAGCGGACGTGGCGGCAGGGGCAGAGACGGGGAGGACCGGGCCAGGGATGGCGGGCGTCTCGGCGGCAGTGGCGGCCGACGCCGCAAGGGGCACGGCAAGGGGCGCGGCCATGGGCATCGCAACGACGGCGGGCGCCGCAGTGGCCGCCGGCCTGGCAACGGGCACGGCAACAGGCATGGCAGTGGGCGCGGCGACGGGAGGGGCCGTCGGCCAAGCGCGTACTGGATCTGGCTCTCGGCTCGGTCCTGCTGGCCGTGGCCACCCCCCTGCTCGCCGCGGGAGCCCTCGCCCTCGCGGCACGACGGCCCCCGGGCGGCGTACTGACCCGGTCACCCCGGATCGGCCTGGGCGGCCACCCCTTCGTGCTGCGCTCGCTGCGCACCCGGCGACTCCGGCTGGATCTGCTCTCCCGGCTGCCGCATGTCGTACGGGGAGACCTCTCCCTCGTCGGGCCGGAACCCCTGACACCGGACGACTACCGGGCCCGGACCGCCGGGGCCGGCCACATCGCCGAAGCCACCGGGACCGCCCGGACCTCCCGGACCGCCGGGGCAGGCGACGACGGGGCCGGTACCGATACCCCCGCGTCCGGCACCGCCCCCGCCGCGAGACACTGGCGGCAGGAACTGAAACCGGGCCTCACCGGCCTGGCACAGGTTCACTCCCGCTCGGGAATGCCGTGGGACGAACCCGCCCTGCTCGACCAGCACTACGCCGAGCACCACTGGGTGGGACTCGACCTGGCCATCCTGATGCGAGCCGTACACACTCCGCTGCGCCGGGCGGTCCGCGGACTCGCCCGGCGCGGCAAGGCGCACCTGAGCGACACAGATCACCGCCGGTGCGGCTACAGAGCGGCGGAATAAGTGGATAGTGTCAGCACAGACTGATTAAGTTACTGCTTAGTAAGCGCCAGTATTCGCTTGTAGACGCTGGAATCCCACCCTCGCAGGCCCGAGGAGCCCCCAAATGCAACTCGCCGCGATCATCGTGTCGCTGGTGCTGACTGTGGTCGGCGTTGCGCTCATCGCCCGAGCCGTCGCGCAGATCTACCGGTTCGTCACGCTCGGACAGCCGGTCCCGGCGGGCAGTCGCACCGACAACCCGAAGCAGCGCACGATCACCCTGGTCAAGGAGTTCCTCGGCCACACCCGGATGAACCGGTGGGGGATCGTCGGCTTCGCGCACTGGTTCGTCGCCATCGGCTTCCTGACACTGCCGCCGACGCTGCTCCAGGCGTACGGACAGCTCTTCAAGGCCGACTGGGTCCTGCCGATCGTCGGCAACTGGCCGCCGTTCGAGATGTTCACCGAGTTCATCGGTCTGATGACGACGGTCGGCATCGTCGTGCTGATCGCCATCCGGCTGCTGAACCTGCCCTCGCGGGCCGGCCGCAAGTCCCGTTTCGCGGGCTCCAAGGCATGGCAGGCGTACTTCGTCGAGTACGTCATCCTCATCATCGGCCTGGCGATCCTGACCCTGCGCGGCCTGGAGGGCGCGATCCACCACGTGGAGGGCTACGAGGCCTCGTACTTCATCTCGTACCCCCTGGTCCTCGCCTTCAAGGGGCTCGCTCTCGGCACTCTGCAGAACCTCATCTACTTCGTCGCGATGATCAAGATCGGCACCTCGCTGATCTGGATGATCACGGTCTCGCTCAACACCAACATGGGTGTCGCCTGGCACCGCTTCCTCGGCTTCCCGAACATCTGGTTCAAGCGGAACGCGGACGGGGCGTCGGCGCTCGGTGCCCTCCAGCCCATGACCTCCGGCGGCAAGGAGATCGACTTCGAGGATCCGGGCGAGGACGACGTCTTCGGTGTCTCCCAGGTCGAGCAGTTCTCCTGGAAGGGCATCCTCGACTTCTCCACGTGCACGGAGTGCGGTCGCTGCCAGTCGCAGTGCCCGGCCTGGAACACGGGCAAGCCGCTCTCCCCGAAGCTCCTGATCATGTCCCTGCGCGACCACGCGCACGCCAAGGCCCCCTATCTGCTGGCCGGCGGCGGCAAGGACATGGAGGGCAACGAGAAGGCGTCCGAGGAGCAGCTGAAGGACGTCCCGGCCGCGGCTCTCGCGGAGGCCGAGCGCCCGCTGATCGGCACGGCCGAGGAGAACGGTGTCATCGACCCGGACGTGCTGTGGTCCTGCACCACCTGTGGTGCGTGCGTCGAGCAGTGCCCGGTCGACATCGAGCACATCGACCACATCGTCGACATGCGCCGCTACCAGGTGATGATCGAGTCCGCGTTCCCGTCCGAGGCGGGCACGATGCTCAAGAACCTGGAGAAGAAGGGCAACCCCTGGGGGCTCGCCAAGAAGCAGCGCGTCGAGTGGACCAAGGAGGTCGACTTCGAGGTCCCGATCGTCGGCAAGGACGTCGAGGACCTGTCCGAGGTCGACTACCTGTACTGGGTCGGCTGCGCGGGCGCTCTCGAAGACCGCGCCAAGAAGACCACCAAGGCCTTCGCGGAGCTCCTCCACATCGCGGGCGTCAAGTTCGCGATCATGGGCGGCGACGAGAAGTGCACCGGCGACTCGGCCCGCCGCCTGGGCAACGAGCCGCTGTTCCAGCAGCTCGGCCAGGAGAACGTCGCGATGCTGAACATGGCGTTCGGCGAGTCCCTCGACGAGGACGGGGGCGTGGACGAGGCGACGAAGAAGCCGAAGTCCTCGAAGAAGATCGTCGCGACCTGCCCGCACTGCTTCAACACGATCGCCAACGAGTACCCGCAGCTCGGCGGCGAGTACGAGGTCATCCACCACACCCAGCTGCTCCAGCACCTCATCGACGAGGGCAAGCTGATCCCGGTGACACCGGTCGAGGGCCTGATCACGTACCACGACCCGTGCTACCTGGGCCGTCACAACAAGATCTACACCCCGCCGCGCGAGATCATCGCGAAGGTCCCGGGCCTCAGGAACGAGGAGATGCACCGCCACAAGGAGCGCGGCTTCTGCTGCGGTGCCGGTGGTGCCCGGATGTGGATGGAGGAGCGGATCGGCAAGCGCATCAACAACGAGCGCGTCGACGAGGCTCTGTCGCTGAACCCCGACATCGTCTCCACCGCCTGCCCGTTCTGCCTGGTCATGCTGACCGACTCGGTCAACGGCAAGAAGAACGACGGCAAGGCGAAGGAGTCGGTCCAGGTGGTCGACGTGTCGCAGCTGCTGCTGGACTCCGTGAAGGCCCCGGCCGACCCGGCCGGTGAGACGGAGTCGGCGGACGCACCGGAGCCGGAGCCGGTGAAGTAGCTCGGGCTGTCGTGCGACAGAAGCGGCCGGACCTGCCTCGGGGGCAGGACCGGCCGCTTCTGCTTTCCCGTTTCCCGCGCAAGTCCCGTGTCCGCCCCTGGGGCCGGCCCTCCGGGGCCCCGGGATTCCCCCTAGGGGATGTCACAGCTCGGCCGCAATGGCGGGCAGGTTGCCCAGGCCCTCTGACCGCACCCGCGCGGACCAGGTACGTTCGATGACGTGGCTGGATTCAGGATCGGACGCGGCCGGGACAACCGCACCCCGCAGCAGGCGCAGCAGCAACCGCGGCAGCAGCCGTACGGCACACAGGCACCACCGCCGTACGGGCAGCAGCCATGGCCACCGGCGGGAGGCAACGGCGCCCCGCCCCCGTACAACAACGGCGGCTACGGCCACGGCAACAACGCCGGCGGCCAGGGCGGTGGCAACCACGGCGAACCGGAGTACTTCGGCGACCCGTACCAACAGCCCCACCACCCCCACGGATCCCCCCAGCAGGGCGACCCGTACGCCAACTCCCCAGGGCACACCCAGGCGTTCAGCATCGGTGAGGACCCGTACGGCGACAGCAACACCTACCGGGCCGGCCAGGCCCCCGCCCAGCCCGCCGGTCCGCGGCTGCCGTGGAAGGACCTGCTCGCCGGCATCGTGCTGCGTCCGGGGCCGACGTTCTGGCAGATGCGCGACTACCCGGTCTGGGGTCCGGCGCTCGTCGTCACGTTCCTGTACGGTCTGCTGGCCCTCTTCGGCTTCGACCAGGCCCGGGACGACGCGATCAACGCGACGATCTCCACGGCGGTCCCCTACGTCATCATCACGGGCATCGGCTTCGTCATCGGCGGCCTGGTCCTGGGCGCGGTCACGCACACCCTCGCCCGCCAGCTCGGGGGCGACGGCTCCTGGCAGCCGACCGTGGGCCTCTCCATGCTGATCATGTCGATCACGGACGCTCCCCGCCTGATATTCGCGCTCTTCCTCGGCGGCGAGAACTCCCTGGTCCAGATCCTCGGCTGGATCACCTGGCTGGCCTCGGCCGCGCTCTTCACCTCGATGGTGAGCAAATCGCACGACCTGCCGTGGCCGAAGGCGCTGGGCGCATCCGCGATCCAGCTGATCGCACTGCTGTCGATCATCAAGCTGGGCACGATCTGACGGATCCGGTCACCGGGGAAGCATCCGGTCACCGGGGAAGCGGGGGGGGGGGGGGGGGGCCCCCCCCCCGGGGGGCCCCCCCCCCCCCCGCCGCTCCCTGCCTGCTCGCGTACGACCGCACCCAGCGCCCGAGAAACGTTTCCCCACGGCTCCAACTGGCTTACACAGCACGCCGATTGGTGCTCTAGAATGACGCCTCCACCCGAAGCGCCGAGGTGAGCGGAGTAGCTGTGGACGCCGAGTTGCTGGCCCTCGCATCGACTGCGGGAACGACGGTGGTGACCGCACTCACCACCGATCTGTGGGAGCGCGCCCGAGCCTCCGTCGCCGCTCTGTGGGAGCGCGCGTACCCCGACCGGGCCGCCACCGTGGAAGCGGAGCTGACGGACACCCGGACGCTGCTGCTTGCCACCGGCGAGACCGGGCCGGACGCGACGGACATCGAGGAAGTCTCCGCCGAGGAGTGGCGCCTGCGCTTCCGCCGCCTGCTCACCGCGCGCCCCGACCTGGCACAGGAACTGCGCCGCGTGCTGGTGGAGGAACTCACACCGGCGCTTCCGGACCAGCAGGAGCCCCAGGGCGGAACCACCGTGTTCCACGCCTCAGCCACTGGCCACGCGCGCGTCTACCAGTCCGCCAGGGACATGAACATCAACGAACGATGACCGGACAGCCACAGCCACCGCCGAACCGGCCGGGCGACCAGGCGGACCGTCCCGCCGAGCGGTCCACATCCTTCTCCGCGGCCCCCGCGGACCGGGCACGGACCTACCAGACCGGCCGGGACCAGAACATCCACGAGCACCACCACTACGCCCCGGCCGCGGCTCCGGCACCGTCGCGCGGCGCCGTGAAGGCGGGTGTGACCTGGTCGCTGGCCACGATCGTGGTCCTGGGGATCGGCGCCGTTGTGGGCGTGGACCTGTGGCAGCGGCACACGGACTCGGACACCGCCTCCCTCGGTGAGGCGGCGCTCCCGTCGGTCACGGCTTCGGCCCCCTCGAAGCAGCCCCGGAGCCCCTCGCCGACTCCGACGCCTTCGACGTCCAGGACGAAGACGGCTCCGCCCGCCCCGGTCCCGAATCCCTCGCGGCCCGGCCCGCCGCCCAATCCGGCGGGGAAAAACTGCGGGCGCTGGAACACGACGACGGTCCCGCGCGTCGAGGTCCGCGCCTGCGGCCGGGTCGAGGACGACCGCCTGTACATGATCGCCGAATGGCGCACCACGTCGGGCCCCGAACTGGTGGACGTCTATCTCTGGCTGAAGGACAACACGGGCAGGTCGGTGGTCTACCCGGAACAGGGTTCGCCGACCGGCATCGGTTTCCATGCCATGGCGGCCTGGCCGACGCCGCGTGACAAACCGCAGTGGCAGGAATGGGAGATCCGCCGGGACCTGATCCACGGCGCCTCGTACGAGGTGTGCGTCTCCGTGACCGAGAAGAACGGCCCGGCCCCGAAGATCTACAACCCGGCGGTATCGGGCTTCCAGCACCGTGTCATCTACCCCTGACCGCACCGCACGGACCGCACCCTGTCATCCGCCGGCTCCGCCCGGCACTACGCGTCGAGAACCTGCCCGCTGCGCCGGACGACGGGCTTCTGCACGCTCCAGGCTGACTTGACTCCATGACCGTAGTAGCCTGACCCCGCTTTGAGACGCAGGGGAGGCCGTTCATCATGGCGCGCAAAGTGGGGATCTACACCCGAATCTCTCGGGACGACGAGGGCGACGCCCTGGGCGTGGCACGCCAGCGGCAGGACTGCGAGCGTCTGGCCGACCTCAGGTCGTGGCAGGCCGTGAAGGTCTACGAAGACAACGACGTATCGGCGTTCAAGCGGAACGTCGTTCGTGACGAGTTCGAGCTGATGCTGAAGGATCTCCGTGCGGGCCTCATTGATGGCATCGTCGCCTACGACCTCGACAGACTGGCGCGGCAACCACGTGACTTGGAACGACTGATCGAGATCTTTGATGACAGGCCCCGACTCACGTTCGCCACAGTCACCAACGACATCAACATCGCAACACCGGACGGTCGGACCATGGCACGCATCATGGTCGCCTTCGCCAACAAGTCGTCACACGACGCGTCACGCCGGATCAGGCGCAAGCACCTGGAGCTAGCGCAGCAAGGCAAGGACAGTGGCGGACCAGCGCCCTATGGATGGCGCAAGGACGCCCGCGACAAGGTGGACCCGAAGGCCGCCCAAGCCATCCGCGAGGCTCAGCGGGAACTTATAACCGGTGTACGCATCGGAACCATCCGGCAACGCTGGTGGGAACAAGGCTTGGGAAATCCACGCGCCGGAACTAAGCGCATGGCCCATCACCACGTGGAACACATCCTCACCAATCCCCGACTCGTCGGCTATCGGACCTACCACGGCGAGATCCTTTACGGGGAGGACGGCAAGCCAGTAACGGGCGAATGGGAGACTATCAACACGCTCGAAGAGTGGGAAGCCGTATGCGCCGTCGTGGCAGAACGCAAGCTGAACTACCCCAACAAGAACCGGGCCCGAAAGTACCTGCTTTCCGGAATCGCCAGATGCTCCTTGTGCAAGACGAAGATCCGAGGCCAGACCAACCACAAGTGGAAACCCGAATCGAAGGCGTCGAGGTACAAATACCAGTGCTCAGTAGTCAACGGCGGTTGCGGCAAAGTTGGGCGCGTCGGTGAGCCAGTAGACCGACTAATCGTCCAACTAGCCTTGGAGGAACAACGCGAACGGGCAACCACAGCGGCCTCACCCGGAGATCAACGATGGCCGCAGGAAAAGGACTTGGAGCTTGTCTCGCAAGAGATCACCCAACTCATCGAAGCCGAGAAAGCAAAGCAGATCTCTGTTTCCACACTTCTTCAGATGTTGCCTGCCAAGGAACGAGATCGAGACGAACTGAAGCTCGCCCGTGCCCGTTTCTATAAGGAGCAGAAACAAGCTGAGGCCCAGGCCGGATCCGGAGACCTGACCGTTGACGAGTTCTTCGAGCTACCAATTGAACGCCAACAAGAAATTGTCCTACACAGCCTGTCAGCCGTGATAATTCATCCAGCGGGTAGAGGGAAACGCGTTTTTGATCCCAGCCTCATCGAACCGGTCTGGCGGTAAGAGGAACGGACCGCCCCTGAAGCAGAAGCGCACGCCGCACCCACTCCTCATCGCGTGCAGGCGCACGGCGAAGATGCATGCGCATCCATTCATCTGTGGACATCACGTCTGACTTCGCCTGCCGTTGCCCAGACCGCGAACTAGCAGTCGCACTCATCGAGCACACCTCCCAATAGCGCTTCGCGTGCGGTTTCGCGGTTGTGTTGGATGTCGCGGTGGATGTTGGCGGCGAGCCAGGATTCGCCGGGGGTGTGGCCGTGTCCGGCGTAGGTCCAGTGGGCGAGGGTGAGGGTGGTTGCCTCGGGGTGGTCGTCGGGGTCGGGCAGGCCGAGGGCGGCGCGTTGCTGGGCGGCGCGGTAGTCGGCGCGGACCTGTCGGAGGGCGCCGAGGGTGGTGGAGTAGGCGCGGGATTTGGTGGAGAAGTGGCCGCGGAAGCCGAGCATGTGGGCCCAGTCGCGAAGTTTGCGGTCGGGGTAGGCGTGGTGGAGGTCGAGGCACGCTTCGATCAGCCGCCGGGGGTGGTCGGGGACGTCGAGGAGGATGAGTGCTTCCTTGTTGCCGATGCGGTGGTCGACGGTGCCGGTGGTCTCGGCGGCTTTGGTGGCGTATTTGGCGACGTAGGAGGCGACGGCTTGTTCGGTGAGGTCTTCGCCGTTGCCGAAGGCGCCGATGGGCTGGACGTCGAGCTGTGCGCCCCAGCGCAGGGCCCAGTCACTGTCGAACCCGGCTTGCGGATTGGCCGGCACGGTGACTTCGACCCGGGCGGCAGCTGCATGGATGGCGTCGGTGAGCAGGCTGAGGGTGGCCCAGGCCGGGGGTGGTGATTCGGGTCCGTCGGGTCCGTCGAAGCGGATCACGGCGTGGAAGTGGACCGCCCCGCGCTTTTGGTACTCGGCGACCTTCCCGAAGGAGAGGCGGGACTGTTCGCGGGCGGCTTTCTGGGTGAGTCCGGCTCGGCGGGCGATCTCGCGGCGGAGGTAGATCGTGAAGTAGCGCCACAGGTCGGAGGCGTGGTTGTTCCAGAGCACGGCGCTCGCGTAGTCGTAGGTGGTCGGGTCGAGGGCGGTGCCGAGTTCGGGGGCGTTGTCGGGGTGGTGGGTGCCGCAGCGGCAGGGCCGGTTGCCGGGGCGGTTGTGGACGGGGCCGAAGGATGGGGCGGTGAGGGTGGCGAAGACGCGGGGGTGATCGCGCACAGTGTGGGGGGTGCCTTTGGCGGGGTCGCCAGTGAGTCCGGCGCGGATGAGGTGGTAGGTGTCTCCGGCGTAGGTCCAGGCGCAGGCGGGGCAGCGGGAGGCGCGGCGGTTGCCGCAGGCGACGCGGAGGCGTCCGCCGGGTTCAGTGTCGGTGGTGTAGTGGTGCAGGAGGGTGCCGGTGGCGCGGTCGATGGTCTTGGTGGCTCCGGTGAGGTGGATGGGCTCGGCGCATCCACCAGTGCGGCGGATCTGTTCTTCCCAGCGGTCGAAGCCGGTGGACCCGGCCACCCTCAGCACGTCGGCGAGGGTGGTCGGGTCCAGGCCCGCCGCGGTGGCGGTGGTGTTCATCGCGGTGTGTCCCCGTTGTGGTGGGCGCGGCCGTGGTTCGAGGTCCAGCCGTCAACCAGGGCCTTGACCTGGGCATCGCCGGTGGCCGTGGCCGAGGCGCCGCAGTGGCAGACGGCGGAGCCCGTGGCGGGCGTGTTCGGGGACGGCTTGCTGACGTGGAGGCCGGGGCGGTCCGGGGTGGGTGTCAGGTCGGTCATGCCGGTCACCGCCCCACGTGGGTGTAGGCGCGGGCGGGGGTGGTGTGGCCGGTGCCGCGGCAGGCGGGGCAGTCGGCGGTGATGGTGTGCCGGTGGCCGTTCGGGGTGGTCTGGCCGGTGGTGACGGCGACAGTGGGGAAACCGTCGCAGTGGGCGCAGATCGGCCGGGGCAGGGTGTTCTGGGGCATGATGGGATCTCCCTTTCGGGTCCGTTGGATCTGGATGGGGGTTGGGCTTCCGGGGCGGCGGTTCTTTGGCGAGAGAGCCGCCCCGGGGGCCGGTTAGCGTCGGCGGTTGCGGCGCGGGGTCTTGATCGGGGGCAGGGCGTCGTAGGCTTCCTGACCGGCCTGGAACGAGGCGGCGTCCCTCTCGCTGGTGGCGGTGGCGTCGTACTCGCGGCCGATGCGGCGCATGGTCTTGCGGTCGCCGTGGCGGCGGGCGATGGCGAACTCCCGGCCCAGCTCGGTCATAGCGGGGTTGCTCGGGGTGTCGTTGCTCTTGCGGCTGAAGAGGCCCATGTCTGGGGTTCCTTTCCTGGTTGAGTTCGCTACAGCGATCAGCGCACGATCAGGTGGGCGGGGTGGCCGTTGTCGCGGTGGTCAACGCAGGCCGGGCAGTCCTGACGAGGTGCCAAGTGCCGGTGCTGGGCGCGGCTGTCGTAGGCGTGCAGCCAGCACTGAGAGCACTCCCCTCGGGGCGGGTTCAGGGCTTCGCGGCTGGGCAAGGTCAACGGCCTTTCTGGTTGTTGACGAGGGAGCGGAGGACCACCGCGCACAGGGCGACCGAGGCGGCGGTGATGGCCGTGGCCAGGAGCATCGAGACCAGGACCGCACCGACGACCAGGACCACGGCGGTTCCGGCACCCGCCATGAGGACCAGCGAGCCCGGAGTGAAACGGGCGGCCGGGGCAGATGAAGCCGCGGGAAGGTGTACCGGGGCCGAGGCGGCAGAAGCGTGCTGGCAGGTGCAGGCCGGAGTGTGCGTGATACCGGTGAGGGGCTGGACCAGGGACGTTTCGGGGGTGGGTGTGGTGTCCGGGGGCGGGATCTTCGGCGTGAACACGGTTCCTCCTGTCAGGGGTTGCAGCGGTGGGTGTGGGCGGCGAGTTCGGCGGCGGAGCGGTTGCGGTAGTCGGCGGAGAAGTTGCAGCCGGGGGCGGTGCAGGCGGCGGTGTGCTTGGTGCGGCCCCGGCCGTCGAAGTGGGTGCCGACCTGTACGGGGCCGATGCGGATCACGTTGGTGAAGCGGTTCGGGCGCGGCATATCAGCTCTGCTTTCGGTGATTGGGACCGAGCCATTCGGCACGGATTCGGTCTGCTTCGGCGGGGTCGGTAGTACGGCTGATCGCTTCCTCGACGAGGAGCCGGGCCAGGGTCGGGCGGCCGGTCTCGGCCATCTCCCGGGCGGCGTCGAGGTAGTCCGCGGGGCGGTTGAAGGTGAGCGGAGCCATAACGAGTTGTCCTTTCTGATCAGGCAAGTTGGGTAGCGATGGCGTCAGCGAGCGGACCGGGGACGCCGAGGCGGGCGCGCAGGGTGCCGGGGTCGATCCGGTTGCCGGTCGTGGCGTGGTGGGTGTCCGCGATCTTCCGGGCGTGGTCGAGCAGGGCCGGAGGCACAGCCATTGCCGAAGCCGGAGCCGGGGCTACCGCCGGGACCGGGGCAGGCTCGGGAACGGGCGTGAGTTCCGGGGTGGATTCGGGTTCGCGTTCCACCGTGACGTCCGGCGCTGGCTCCGGTTCCGGTTCCAGAGCGGCCAGCGGCGGCTGCTCGGGGGCCGGTTCGGGTTCGGCCGGTGCTTCGGCGGGGGCGGGTGTGTGGGCGAGGAGGGTGCCGCCGAGGAAGGCGAGGGCGGGCCAGCCAGCGACGAGGATGCGGAGCCAGGCCGGAACGTGGTCCAGGTCGAGGAGTCCGGCGGTGGCGATGTTCGCGCCCAGGGACGCGGCCAGTGCGATCACGAACCAGACCCAGGCGGGCCGGTTACCGGCGTGGGTGCGCATACGGCGCCAGGCGGCGACGAGCAGCAGATCCACGCTGATCGGGTAGGCCCATGCCTTCCAGCCGTCTTGTCCGGCCGCCAGGGCCAGATCGTGCAGGTGGGAGAAGGACAAGGCACCGGCGATGACAGCCTGGACGAGCACAGCGTCGAGGCGGATGGTGCGGAACACGGGGTCACCTCCTTTCGGGGAGGTTGAGCCGGGGCCGGGCGGGATGCTTCGGTCGACCGCCCAGCGCCGGGGCGAGAGGTCAGGACTCGGAGTCGGTACCAGTGCCGAGGCAGTTCAGGCAGAGGCCGTCTTGCTGGCCGACCGGGCGGCGCTTGCGGCCGACGCGCACAGTGACGGCGACGTTTCCGGTCCCGCCGCAGGGCTGGCACTCGGCCGGTTGTGCCGGTACGGGAGCCTTCGGGGGCTTGGTGGTGGTCCTCTTGGTGGCCATGGCGGTGCTTCCTCTCGGGTTCCGGGCATGGGCGGGGTAGGGACCTGGCGTGAGACGGTCACGCCGACCGGGGGAGCGTGGGGTGTTACTCGGTGACCGGCCTTGGTTTGACCAGCGGCGAAGGACTGGCCGGGGCCGTGGTGACGGGAACGGCCGGGCGGAACGGGGCCAGGGCCGGAACAGCGGGGGTGAGGTGCGCGTGCTCGTGGCAGATGGCCACCGCGTCGGCCGCGGTCAGTTCGGGGGTGCGGATGCGGGACCAGCCGCCGGAGGCGTCACCGGCCACGGCCACACCGGGGCGGTCCGGCGGGATCGTCGTGACGGCGAAGACCGCTTCAGGGGCGATGTCGCCCAAGCCCATGTCGGCGGTCTGCTTGTCGTTGACCCGGTGGACGACACGGCCGGTGAGCTGGGCACGGAGCATGGTGGCGCCCTTGCCGAGCTCGGAGCCGAACCGCTGCCCGCAGACCTCCAGATAGATGCCGACCGCACGGGCCATCTGCGCCAGACGGATCATGTGCATCACCATCCGGTCCCGGCGTTCCTCATCCTTCTTCGCGGCGGTGAGGAACAGTTCCGCCACCTCGTCCACCAGGACCACCAGCGGCACCGGCCGCACCTTTGCGGGGAGGTCCCACAGGTCGGAAACACCGTGATCGCTCAGGACGTCGAAGCGATCTTCCATCTCCCCCACGAGCGCTTCCAGCAAGGACGATGCCTCATCCGGGGTGACCGCCAGAGCCGAGAGCCGGGGCGCGTACCCGCGCTGTTCGACACCGCGCTTGCAGTCGATCCCGACCAGCCCCACCGGGAGCTTCGCCAGACCGGCGATCAGGTTGCGCTGGTACATCGACTTGCCCGACTGATTCGCCCCCAGGGTCAGGCCGTGCGGGATCTTGGTGTAGTCGCGGACGAACGCGCTCCCGTCCTCCCGCAACGCCACCGGCACCACCAACGGCCCGGAGGCCAGCTTGCGGGGCAGTCGGCGCGGCATCTTCACACGCCGCAGCACGTCGTAGCCGGTCATGCGCAGTTCGACGAAACCCGGCTTGGTCTCTACGACGTGGACGGAGTGGACGCCCCAGGCGTGCCGGAGCCGCTCCGAAGCGGCGGCCACGTCCGCGGGTTCCAGACCAGCGGGGAGCCGGAGCGTGGCCCTCATCCCGGTCGACGAACCCCGGACCTTGCGGACCTTCGGCGGGACCGGCTGGACATCCTGGCGACGGGCCACGTTGCGAACCATGAACGCCCGCAGACGGGACGGCTGGACCGTCAGCCCACACACATCCATCGTCGAGTGGTACGTGGCCGCGAACCGGACCCGGGCAACCGGCAGCCCAGCCAGCGACCAGAACACGCGAGGCGCGCGAACCTTCGCATAACCGAGCCCACCCGCAGCCGATAAGGCCCCCGCCACCTCAATCACCGTGGTGACATCCGACATGGTCAGGCACCCACCACGATGGAGACCGCGCGGAAGCTGATCCCGTGCCGAGTCTGGCCGTTGAACGTGTTCTCCCAGTCCCGGGCCTTCAGCCCGACCACCGTCACCAGCGTGCCCGGGGTCAGGTTCTCCGGGACACCCGTGCTCGGCACCGTCACCTGGTAGAGGTTCCCCTCACCCTCGTCCGAGATCAGCAGACCCACCGTCGCGAGCTGGGCACCGGTCTCCCGGTCCACCGCAATCTCACCGGTCTGCTTGCTCACAAGCTTCGGAGTCGGAGGCGTCGCGACGAACACGACGGCGGTCGAAACATCGATCTTGAACGACGGCATAGCTGTCTCCTTGAGTGCGTGGTCCAACACCTCTTGGACCCCTTGCTCAACTTGTTGGTACAAGCTGACACCCATGAGATTGCAGCATCGACTGTGAGGCGTCAAGCACTTCGAACGAACATGTACCAACAAGTTGACCGAGTGCGTCATGATGGGGGCATGAGTAAGCAGCCGAAGTACCGACAGGTGGCCGACGCACTGCGTCGCGAGATCGACAGCGGCGCCTACGGACCCGGCGCAAAGCTCCCCTCGGAGAGTGAGCTGTCAGCACGTTTCGACGCGTCGAGAAATACCGTGCGCTCAGGCTTGAGCATGCTGGTCAGTGAAGGTTTGATCACGTCGAGCCAAGGGCTCGGATACGAGGTGCGGAAGCACGAAGTCTTCGAGCTGAACGCATCACGGTTCGAGAACCTGAGCTTTCCGCAGGTGGGAGACGCCTACTCCACGGACGTCACGAATGCCGGCCGCCGACCCCACCAAACGTTCAGGGTTGAGCTAACCACCGCCCACGACTACGTAGCCGAGCGGTTGAAGGTTGCAGCGGGCTCGCGCGCCGTACTCCGGTTCTGTCATCGGTTCGTTGACGATGTCCCATGGTCCACGCAGGCCACGCACTATCCCGATTGGCTGGTGGAGATGGCGCCCCGGCTGACCGAACCCGGCGACATCGCCGAGGGAACGACGCGGTACCTGGCGAGCCTCAACATCGAGCAGATCGGGTACGCCGACGAGATTGCAACGCGGATGCCGACTCCCGAGGAGGCCCGTCTCCTGGAGATCGGCGCAGGGGTTCCCGTTTTGCTATGGACGCGAACCGGTTACTCCGCGGAGCGCGCCGTGCGTTGCACAATCACGACGTTTCGGGGAGATCTAAACCGGATGAGTTATGACATTGGCGACCTTTCCTCCCGAAGTGAGAATGCCCCCCAGTGAGGATCACGACCGCCGTCCCAGACGACCTAGACCAACTCCTGGCGTTCCGAGTAGAAGCCGCATCCTGGATCAGCCAGTTGGGCAGCGACCAGTGGAGCCGCCCGTACCCCGCAGACCGCCTGCTGGCAACCATCGTCGCTGGAACCGTCTTCATGCTCCGCGACGGAAATCGGACCGCTGGGACCATCACCCTTACTCCCAAGGCGGAAGAGGGGTTGTGGTCGGCTGAGGAGTTGATGGAGACGTCCATCTTTGTCAACAAGCTGACAGTGTCCCGCGACTACGCCGGAGAGGATCTTGGGGGAAAACTCCTCGACTGGGCAGGGGACCGCGCTTATCGATCATCAGCAAAATGGCTCCGCCTTGACGCGTGGACCAGCAACACTGCACTCCAGCGCTACTACCTCCAGCATGACTTTGAGTACGTTCGGACCGTCCGGGAAGGCGGCGCCATCAACGGCGGACCACGCGTCTCAGGCTGGCTTGCTCAACGTCCTGCCCGTCCAGCCGAGCACGGCTTCGAGGACCAGACGCCAGGTCCCCAGTCTCTTTGAAGGCCGAGCTGTTACAGGTTTCTCTACCTCATCAAGCCCCACCCTTCGGGCGGGGAGGGGGGGAAGAGCAGGGGGTTCCTCCTTGCTGTGCGGCAGACCGCTGCATCCGGAACCATCGGGCTTGAGGGCACCCACGGCGAAAGACACGAGCC